>WYBA01000206.1 GCA_011526095.1 Myxococcales bacterium
GGCGGCGAGCTCGCGCGCCGCGGCCAGCTCGCGCGCCGCGAGCGCGCGGTCGCCGTCGTGGCCGGTCGCCGCCAGCGCGAGCCCGCCGATCGCCCGGGCGCGCGCCTCGAGCAGGCGGCGATCGCTCGCGCCCCACCTGTGCGCCGCCGCGACCGCGTGGGCGAGCGCGCGCCCGGGGTCGCCAGCGAGCAGCTCGACCTCCGCGCGCTCGAGCTCGGCGAGCGCGACCAGCGGCGGGCGGTCACGGCCGGGCGCTTCGGCCTCGGCGGCGTCGAGGCACGCGCGGGCGCTCGCGACGTCGCCGGCGAGCGCGGCGAGCCGGGCGTGGACCGCGCGCGCCCACAGCCGCGCGTGCGCCGGCGCGCGGCCGTCGGCGAGCACCGCGTCGGCGTCGGCGCGCGCGGCGTCCAGCCGCCCCGCCTCGACCGCCGCGACCGCCGCGATCGCCTGGTTCTGCGTCGCGGTGGACGTCATCGCCGTGTCGCGCGCGCGCGCGGCGGTGCGCTCGAGCACACGCGCCGCGCGATCGTGCGCGCCGAGCCCCATCCACGCGATCCCCAGGTAGTAGCCGGACATCAGCGCGTAGGTGTGCTCGGCGCCGGCCTCGAGGTCGCGCAGGTGCGGCTCGAGCAGCGCGACGCCCTCGCGCAGCTCGCCCTCGAGCACGCGCAGCGTGCCGGTGTGGGCGCGCAGCCGCGGGTCCTCCGCCGCCTCGCCGCGCAGCGCCTCGGCGAGCCGGCGCGCGCCCGCGAGATCGCCGCCCTCGGCCCGCCCGATCATCTCGAGCAGCCGCAGGCCGAACGCGCCGCCGCGCCGCGACCGCGCCGCGCACGCCGCCGCCTCGGCGAACCGCTGCTCGTAGGTCCACGCCAGCACCCGCGCGTGGCGCGCGGCGCGCCGCTCGCGCGGGGTCGGCGCCGGGTGGGCGCGCCGCGCCTCGCCGAGCAGCGCGCGGGCGGCGCCGCCGTCGCCGCGCAGCGACCGCACGTTCGCGAGCTCGACCGCGATCTGGAACCGCTCCGACGCCGACGTCGCCCGCGCCAGCGCGTCGCGCAGCGCGTCGTCGGCGCGGCGCAGCTGACCCGAGCGGACCAGCGCGGTCCCGAGCAGCCGCAGGCAGCGCGACGACGTCCGCCCGGGCGGGACGCGCGCGGCGCGCACCAGCACCGCGCGCGCCTCGGCGACCCGGGCGCGCGCCAGCAGCGTCTGCGCGCGCGCCAGATCGACGTCGAGGCGCGCCTGGGGCAGCGCGCCGCGCACCGCGTGCAGCGCGTCGAGCAGCAGGTGGCAGACGCCGCCCGCGACGAGCTCCTCGACGTGGGCCTGGTACGCGTCCCACGCCGCCTGCGGCGCGCCCGCCGCGACCAGCGCGTGGATCGCCGCGACCCGGTCGAGCGCGCCGCCCGCCGGCCGCGCGAGCAGCGCCGCGGCGACCGCGCGGTGCGCCGCGGCGACCGCGTCGCCCGGCGCGGTCGCGACCAGCCCGTCGCGGACGAGGTCGTGGACGACAGCGGCGCCGCGCTCCACGTCGAGCAGGAACCGGCGCGTCAGCTCGACGACCGCGCCGGCGTCGAGCCCGAGCTCGTCGGCGTGGAGCCGGCCGCCGCCGAGGGCGGCGACGAGCAGCGCGTCGCGCACCGCCGGCGCGAGCGTCGCGAGCTCGGCGGCCAGCGTGTCGCCGTCCCCGCCGTCCCGCGGCGCGGCGAGCGCGCGCAGCGCCCGGAACGGCGAGCCGGCGCTGCGCCGGAACAGCTCGTCGGCGTCGGGCGCCCGCGCGCCGCGCAGGTCCGCGACGCGCGCGCCGAGCTCGGCGATCTCGGCGGCGCCGAGCGGCGGCAGCCGCAGGATCGCCGGCGGCGGCGCGTCGTCGGGCAGCGCGAGGTCGACCCGCGACGTGACCAGGATCCGGCTGCGCGTGACGTGGCGCGCGAGCGCCGCGAGCAGCCGCCCGATCGCGACCGGGTCGGCGACGTGCGCGTCGTCGATCAGCACGATCGCGGGCGCGGCGTCGAGCGCGTCGATCAGCCGGGCCAGCTCGTCGCCGTCGGTGGTGCGCGCGCGGCGCTTGCCGCCGGGCGCGCCGGGCAGCGCGGCGCGCAGCCCCGCGACCAGCTCGTCGAGCCCGGCGCCGGCGCCGACGCGGCACATCCGCGCGGGCGCGCCGGCGAGCGCGCCGGCCGCGCGCAGATCGGCGGCGACCCGGTAGCACAGCTCGGTCTTGCCGATCCCCGCGACGCCGTAGACCAGGCACACCGGCTGATCGGCGACCAGCGCCGTCAGCCGCGCGCGCGCGTCGGCGCGACCGACGAAGGTCGGGATCGGCTGCGGCAGCGCGGCGGCGGGCATGACCGGCGGCGCGAGCATCGCGCGCGCGCGCCGCGGGCCACGCGCGACGAGCTAACAACCGCTCACGCCGGCGCGCGGCCCTCTCTCACCCCGGCAGCGTCGCCGCGAACTCGGCCTCGCCACGATCGACCGCGCCGCGCCAGCGCCCCAGCCTTGTCGCGACCCGGCCCACCCCACAGCCCGATGTCGTCGAACAGCGAGTTGATGACCGAAATCGCGAGCCGCGTCAGGCAACAGCGACCGACCACGCCAAGGGGGCCGTCACCGGCGCCGCAACGGCGCGCCTCGGGTTCTTCGCCGAGGCCAAGTCTCGTGATGCAGCCCAATGAGCGCGTCCGTAGACGCGCGCATGAGCCCGCCCCGCGGAAGGGTTTCGCAATGACCTCGGACACGGTAGCGTCATGAAGGATCCCGATTTCATGGCGGGAACTCGTGCATCATTCTTTGCCAGTACGCCGCGAGTGCTGGGCGCGCTAGCCTGCGCGCCCGACTGGGAGGCGCCCCATGACCACGAAATACCAAGTACATCTCGACGGCGTCCATGCCCTGGATCTGTCGCTCGGCGTGCTTCGTGACCTGGCGGACCTCCTTGTCGATGGCGCGGGTCGAGCGGCGCGTCTCGCGGCCGAAGGCAGGAGCACCGCACGCGGAACGGCTCCAGTGTGGCTCGGTGAGTCGAGCGACATTCGCATGGTCGGCCTGCGCGAAGGTTCCCTCGCCATGGACGTCACTGCTCGTCCGCTCTCAGAGTTGGCGCCGAGCATCTTCGCTGCCACCGCAGAGGGCGCAGCACCCGTGCCACCCGGCGAGACTGCGTTCGACTTGCTTATGAAGGCGGTGGACGACGCTCTCCTTGGGAGGCGGGACAGCGATCGCCTCGATTACGGAATGCTTCAGACCCTAGTGAAGTCGAGGTCGGTCTTCGGGAGAGGTGCAACCCGCCTTCGAATTTCGCGCTACGGCGGCGGATCCGTGGAGTTCACGGAGAACGAGGTCTCGACGTTCCAGAAGCTCGCGAGCGAGACACCGGCGCCGAAAGTGGATCGAATCGTCGGGATCCTCGACTCGCTCACAATGAGCACGCGAACGACGGTCCTGAAGCTCAGTGACGGGCTCGCGTTGAGGGGCAACGTCGGACCGAACGTCGATCTCGGGCTGGTGAAGGGCCTCCTCGGCGCCGAGGTGGTCGCCGAAGGCATGGTCGCCTTCCGTCCGTCAACGCGACCGCAGCGAATCGAGATCGATCACATTGAAGCGGCGACGCCCCGGGACGTAGTGTGGAAACGGACGCCGAGGGGAGAACTGGGACAGCAGCTTGCCCTCCCCGTGGAGGATCTCTCGTCGTACTTCGGCCAGTGGCCAGGCGAAGAGAATGATGAACAAGTGTTCGCTGCGCTCAAAGAACTCGCGTGAAGCTCGCGGGCGAACAACTCGTGCTCGACACGAATATCCTCCTGCACTTGCTGCGCGGCAGGAAGGCGGCCGAGGTGATCGAGCGCGAGTACAAGGTCAGCGGCCGGAACCCTCGCGCGCTCATCTCGGCCGTGACCAAGGGTGAGCTCAAGGCGCTCGGTTACAAGTTCAACTGGGCCGCGAAGCAGCACGAGCGACTGGACGCGATGCTGACGGGACTGCCCGCAGTCGACATCTCTCACAGAGTGATTTGGAACGCCTACGCTGAGACCGATCTGTCCAGCACGGCGCTCGGGATCAAGATGGGGAAGAACGACCTCTGGATCGCTGCGACCACGCTCGTCGTGGAGGGTGTGCTGCTGACGACGGACGGTGACTTCGATCATCTGGGCCCGACCGGCGTGAGAGTCGAACGAGTCTTGGAGGCCCAGCTCAAGTAGCCGCTGATCGGCCACGTAGGATTCCGCGGGTCGGGACAGACCCACGCCGGACCTGCGCTCAGCTCACCGCGTCCATCGCGAGCGCGAGGTGCGCGAGCAGCTTCTTGGCCTCGTCGTTCTCGACGTTGCTGACGATGAAGTCCGACAGCGACGGCTGGCGTCGGGACAGCAGGCCCAGCGGGTCGTCGCACGCCGCGATGTCGAGGTCCTCGTAGGACATCGAGCGGATCACCCGGCCGTTGCGCGCGCGCTGGAAGCACTGCGCGAGGATCGCGGCGTGGAAGATCACGCCGACGATGTGCTCGGCGCCGCCGAGCTCGCGCTCGTGGGCGCTGACGTACTGCGCCGCGGGGGTCTGGCTCTGGACGAAGCCGCCGACGAGGATCGCCGAGTAGTCGGGGTCGTTCATCTTGCGGGACGCCTCGGCCACGACCTCGGTGACCAGCTTGTCGTCGAGCTTCATCGAGCCACCTCGGGTACGACCTGCGTGACGGGCGGGCGCTGCGCGGCCGGCGCGAACCGGACCAGCGCCTCGGCGGTGATCGCCGCCACCTCGGCGGCGAGCGCGGTGCAGAACGCCATGCGCCGCGGCCCGGTGAACTCGCCCAGCGGGCGCGTGAGGTTGTTGCACACGATGTCGGGCGCGCCGCCGCGGTCGATCCGCGCCTGCGCCTGCGCCTGGTACCAGGTGATCGCCGCGCGCAGCGCGTCGGTCACCTTGCCGGTCGGGTCGGGGTCGCCGAGCAGCTCGCCCAGGACGTGCTCGCCCGCACGGATCGCGCCGCACGCGCCCTCGCCCGTGATGCCGCCGCGGCGCAGCGCCTGGTACGGCCGCGTCGGCAGCCCGAACGTCTCGGCGAGCGCGATCCCGCAGCTGCGGTGCGGCACCTGGCGGCCCTCGTAGAGGATGAATGCGGTGCGGCGGGCGTCGTCCACGTAGCTGCGCTCCGCATCATCGAGCGTCCGGGACCCCGCCGGCTCGCCGTCCGTCCTGGACTCGGCCATGTCAGGATGCTACTGCGAGGGTCGGGCCCCCGTCGAGGCACCCCGTTGGCAGACCCGCACGACACGCCCGCGCCGGACCGGGATCCGGATCAGGCGCCGGGCCACGAGCCCGGCGACAGGCCAGCCGCTGGCGCGCGGGGGCCGCTGATCGGGCTGGGCGTGTCGATCCTCGCGCACGCCGCGCTCGCGCTCGCGTGGTGGCTCGGCGCGAGCCACGCGCCCGAGGCCGGCGGCGACGATCCGTTCGCGCAGCCCACCGTCGACGTCGAGGTCGCGCCCGCCGCGCCGGCGGCGGAGGTGCTCCCCGCCGAGGACAGCGTGATCATCAGCGACCTGGTGACGCTGCCGCCGCCGGCGCCGCCCGAGCCGGCGCCGCCCGAGGTGCCCGCGCCACCGCCGCCCGAGCCTCCGGAACCTGTCGACGACACCGGCGATCGCGTCGTCGATGCGGGCGTCCCCGACGCGCCGCCGCCGCGCGACGCCGGCGCCGAGCCGGTCGACGCCGGCGAGGTGCTCGCGTCTGCGGGCGAGGCCGCGGCGCACGGCGACGCGGGCGTCGGCGACGCCGGCGCCGAGGCGGTGGCGTCGCGCGACGTCGCCACCGGGGCCGGCGCCCTCGACGAGGATCGCCCCGAGCCGAGCGTCCCGTCCGACACGTTCGGCGACGAGCCGCGCGCGCCGGGCGCCGACGCCGCCACCGACGGCGGCGTCGACGAGCCGACCGCCGCGGCGAGCGCCGGCACCGCCGCCAACCTGCTCGCCTACTTCCCGGCCAAGCACCTGGTCACGGTGCTCGTCCGGTTCGACCGGCTGCGCGGCACCGAGTGGGTGCGCTACGGCGAGGACGCGCTGCGCGTCATGCCCGACCACGAGACGCTGCTCGGCGACACCAAGACGCCGCTGTCCGAGCTGGTCGACGTGTTCGCGGTGTCGACCCCGCGCCCGAACGACGTCGCGTCGACGGTGCTGGTGCTCGACGCCCGGATGCCGCCGGCCGAGCTGCGAGACTTCCTCGACGAGCCCGGCGCGCCGGTGACGTGGTCGCGCGTCGCCGGCGGCGTGCTCGGCACGCGCGGCGAGGGCAAGCGCACGTTCCCCGGCGATCCGCGCGTGTTCGTCGCGCCGGACGACCAGTGGCTGGTGCTGGCGCAGCCGCGCGACCTCGGCGGGATGCTCGCGCCGGTCGACGGCGAGCTCGACGGCGCGACCGCGGATCCGGCGGTGGTTCCGCCGTGGGTCCAGCGGCTCGGCCAGCTCCGCGCCGAGTCCGGCGAGCCCGACGGGCCGGTGATCATGATGACGATGGCCCCGCGCGCGACGTCGTGGGACATCCCGGACCTCGGGCTCGGCGTCACCGAGCTCGCGGCGCCGCGGCGGATCACGCTGTCGCTGCTGTACGACCCCGCCGGGTTCGTGCTCAAGGGCAACCTGCTGTTCGCCGACGACGCCACGGCGGAGACGTTCGTCGCGGCGATCGAGGGCGCGCGCGCGACGGCGCTCGACACCGCGGCGTTCAAGATCCCGCTCAAGCGCGCCAACGCGTACAACGCGCTCGCCGGGCTGACGCTGACCCGCACCGGGCGCCGCGTGGCCTACGCGACGTCGATCAGCATCGCGGACGCGCGGAAGCTGCTGGCGGCGGGCGCAGACCTGGTGGAGGCGTACTTCGAGGCGAAGGCGGCGGAGCTGGAGGAGGCGGAGCGGAAGAAGGCGGAAAAGGAGAAGGCGAAGGAGAGGGAGAAGGCGAAGAAGAAGACGGGCACGGGCACGGGCACGGGCACGGGCACGGGCACGGGCACGGGTGCCGGCGGCGGGAAAGACCCGAAGTAGTTGAAGCGCCCCGGGCGGCGCGTCATGCTCGCTCCGATGCGAGCCGCGCTCCACGCCGCGACCTACGCCGCGATCCTCGGGCTGGCGTGCGGCGGCAACGCGCCGAAGTCGCGCCCCCTGCCCAAGGCCGGCGACGCCAACGACGACGGCTCGGGCGTTCTCGCGCGCGCCTCGCGCCAGTTCCTGACCTCGACCGACGAGAGCGGCTTCGAGCCCGAAGTCACGGCCACCGCCGGCGGCTACGGCTACGAGGGCGGCTACTACGGCTACGGCTACGGCAGCGGCCACACCTACGGCGGGTTCGGCGGCGACGCCTACGGCGGGTCCGGCTACGGCGGCACGCTCTACGGCGGCTACCAGATCCCCTACGCGGCGTACACGCCGCCGCGCACGCCGGACTACACGATCAACTACAACACCGCGGCGGAGGGCGGCGCGGTGGTCGGCGCGGTGCGGTGGCCGAAGCCGCCGGCGCACGACGCGCGGCTCGCCGTCGCCGGCTGCGGCACGGCCGACAACCCCAGCGTCGTCGTCGGCGACAAGGGCGCGGCCGTCGGCGCGGTCGTGTACCTCGAGGGCGTCAAGAGCGGGCGCGCGTGGATCGCCGCGACCTACGGCCGCCAGGCCAGCGTCGGCGGCGTGATCGAGGTGCAGGGCTGCGCGATCGGGCCCCGCGTCCAGCTCCACGGGCCCCTGCCCGGCCAGATCCAGGTCCACAACCTCGGCGGGCAGCCAGTGCGCGTCGTCGGCGAGCGCCCCGCCGACGGGACGTTCCAGCGGCTCGACGGCAAGGTCGAGGTCGGCGGCAGCCGGCTGTTCGGCGTGTCCACCCCGGGGTTCACCCGGTTCGCCGACGACGCCGGCACGATGCCGCCGGCGTGGGTGATCAGCCAGGACCACCCGTACTACACGCTGACCGACGCCGAGGGCCGGTTCCGCCTCGATGACGTCGTGCCGGGCGACTACACGCTCGTCGTCTGGCACCCGCCGGTCGTCACCACGATCAAGGACGGGGCCGCCGTGTACGGCGACCCCGTCGTCGTTCGCAAGAAGGTGACGGTCAAGAAGACCGCGGCGACCAAGGTCGCCGTCGAGCTGTGACGGTCAGTCCGGCAGGACGGTCGACGCGGTCCACGCGCCGGTCGTCGCGTTGACGATCACCAGGCGCAGCGTGCCCGCGCCGAGCGAGCCGACCGCGACCGCGAACGCGTCGAGGTTGTCGACGGTCGTGACCGTGAACGTCGCCACGGCCGTGCCGGCGCCGGGCAGCCCCGCGCCGAGCTCCAGGGTCGCGCTCGGCACCGCGGTGCCCGCGCCGGCCGAGCTCGACTCGAACGCGACGCTGCTCCACACCGGGGTCAGCGTGTTCTCGGCCATCGTGCCGACGTCGACCGCCGGCGCGTCGGGCGAGGCGTGGACGAAGCGGACGCGCGCCTCGGTGCCCTCGCGCTCGAACTCGTCGGCGAGCGGCAGCAGCCGGAACGACGGCGTGCCGGAGAGGAAGCCCGTCGCGATCGCCAGGTAGCGCTCGCCGGCGGCGAGCGCGGGCGTCGTCGCCGACGCGGCCGGGTCACCGGCCGGGCGCGCCGAGCCCGCCGCGTGGGCGAAGAAGTCGAGCGTGTACGCGCCCGGCGGCACCTGCAGGCCACCGGACAGCTCGGTGAACGCCAGGTCGTCGATCAGCTCGGCCGTACCGGCGAACACGTCGACCGCGGGCGCGTCGGGCGAGCCGTGGAGCGCGAACACCACCGGGTTCTGGCGGATGATGCCGATGCTGCCCGTCGGGGCGACCGCGAGCAGGCCGAACCCGTCCTCGGCGCGCGGCTTGGGCGCGAGCGAGCCGGTCGCGATCACGAACAGCTCGGCGCCGGCCGGCAGCTCCGGCGTGGTGAACGCGGTGACGCGCGCCAGCGGGTCGCCGGCCCAGATCCCGACCTGGATCGCCTCGCCGGCGGGCAGCTCGACGCCGGCGGCGCCGGTGTCGGCGAACCGCGCGAGCGCGGCGACCTCGGGCGTGCCGTCGTTGCCGACGTCGATCGCGACGGTCGGCGCGTCGGGCGAGGCGTGGACGATGCGGACGCGCGCGGTGCCCGACGCGACGGCGTCGAAGTCCTCGACCAGCGGGATCACGCGGAACTGGTCGTCCGCGGCGGTGCCGGCGAGGAACCCGGCGGCGAGCGCGGTGATCGTCGCGCCGTCGGGGATCGTCAGGTCGCCGGTCTCGAACACCGGGGCCGAGTCGGCGGCGGCGCCCGCGGCGCGGATCTGGATGTTGTAGTCGCCGGGGACGAGGTCGAGGTACGCGCTGGTCTCGCCGTAGGCGAGCTCGGTGATCAGCGGCTCGGCCACGCCCTCGGCGTAGATGTCGACCGCCGGCGCGTCCGGCGAGGCGTGGACGACGCGCAGGCTGGCCTCGCCCTGCGGATCCGGATCCGGATCGGGGTCGGGCGTCGAGTCGTCGCCGCAGGCGGCGAGCGGGAACGTGATCGCGGCGGCGAACAGCAGCGAACGGGCGCGGATCATGACTAGGCTCCTTGGTCGAGGTCGGTGCAGGTCCGGGGGAGTGGTCGGTGAGACGCCGGGACGCGGCCGGGCGATACACGCGCGCCTGCGGATCCTGCGGATGCCAGCGCGTGTCAGGCGGCGAGGTGCGCGGTCGCGGCGCGAGGCGCGCGCGGCGACCGCGGCGCGCGGCGGCTGTCGCCGCCAGCGACATGGCGTCCGGGTTGCGGCCGACTCGTCCGGTCGCCGGACACTCCCGACGAGCCGTCGCGGGGTTGCGGTGGCACCCGCGTTGCTCCTGGGTCCGTGCGTTCGCGAACGACACCGCAACCCAAGGAGAGACGAATGCAAGCCCATCCCCCCAGACCGCGCATGTTCAAGATCCTCTGCCCGATCGAGAAGAAGGACGGAGGCGGCACGTACTGGATGCGCCTCGGGACCGCGTACCCGAACCGCGACCAGTCGATCAACCTCTACCTCGACGCGCTGCCCAACAACGGCCGGCTGCAGCTGCGCGAGATGGACGAGGAGGACCTGCGCCGCATGGACGAGGGTCGCGCCCGCAAGCGCGACGCCGGCGGCGGCGCGAGCCGCAGCGACGACGGCGGCGGGTTGGCCGCGCCCGGCGCCCACGGCGCGGTCAACGACCTGCCGTTCTGAGCCGCGATCCCCACGAACCAGATCACCACGAACCGAATCACCACGAACCGAATCACCACGAACCGAATCACTCCACAGGAGACCGACCATGAAGACCCAGACCACCGAGACCACCACGTTCGTCCTGCCCCGCTCCGGCGCGCGCGTCGCGCGCCGCGCCGCCATGATCGTCGCGCTGTGCGCGCTGGTCGCGACGCTCACCGCGACGTGGCTGAGCTCGAGCCCGGCCGAGGCCGGCAAGGGCAAGCCCGCGCCCGCCGCGAAGGCCGGCAAGGCCGACGCCCCGGCCCCGGCGCCCGTCGTCACCGCGATCGACGACGACGGGATCGAGATCGACGGCGACGCGCCGAAGAAGTCGACCAAGCGCGGCAAGGCCAAGGGCGAGCTCACCGGCAAGCTCAACCTCAACACCGCGACCGTCGAGCAGCTCACGCTGCTGCCGGGCGTCGGCCCGTCGAAGGCGGAGCGCGTGATCGAGTGGCGCGGCAAGAACGGCGGGTTCAAGCGCGTCGCCGACCTGCGCAAGGTGAAGGGGTTCGGCTACAAGACCCTCAAGAAGCTCGAGCCGTACCTCGACATCAAGGGCGACACGACGCTCGCGGCGAAGTGACCGCGCGCGGCTGACGCGGGCCCGGGGCTGCAACCCCGGGCCCGTGCGCGCTCCCGCGCCGTCCGCTCAGAACGCCACGCCGGCGCCGAACCGCAGCGTCCAGCCGTCGAGGTCGACGTCGCCCAGCGTCGCGTAGCTCGCCGGGATCGTCAGCTCGGGCGCGGGGCGATCCTCGGGGTAGGCGCGGACGCCGGTAGACGTGGTCGTCTGGTAGCCGAGCTCGGCGTCGAGCACGAACCGGAACCGCGAGCCGCGCCGCAGCGTCGGCATGACCGCCAGGCCGACGCCGCTCGACGCGACCGCCGTCGCGGCGCGGTCCTCGATCGCGCCGCCGGTCATCTGATCGGCGATCCGGACCGTCGTGCGCCCCGCGCCGAGCGCGGCGCGCCCCTGCACCTGCAGCCACGACAGCACGGGCAGCCGGGCGCGCGCGCCGGCGCTGATCGCCCAGGTCGAGACGTGGTTGTCGAGCTGCTGGAACGTCGTGCCGTCGACCGAGCCGGCGTCGAACGACAGCTCGGCAGAGACCGCGAGGTCGTCGAACGGGCCAGGCACCGGCAGCGCGAGCAGCCGGCGCTCGACCGCGACGCCGCCGCCGCCGAGCGTGTCGGTCGTGAGCGCCGCCATGCTGGCGTCGCCGAGCCAGCGCTCGGACGACCACAGCCGGACGCCCCAGCGGGGCTCGGCGTCGACGGCGCCCGCGGCGGGCCCGGTGTCGGACGGGCCGCCGTCGGCGGACGCGGCGGAGGCGTGGGCGAGCGCGCCGGCGGCGAGCCCGAGGGCGACGAGGGACGAGGCGCGCATGGTCAGTCCTCCAGCATGCCGGCGAGCAGGAACCCGGACAGGACGACGGAGTCGTCGCGGGTCGCCTCGGCGGACGGGATCAGGGTGGCGCGACCGAGCGGGTCGCCGTGATCGACGAAGATCGAGCCGCCGGGCAGCGCGAACACGCGCGCCGGCACGTCGTCGAGCCGCAGGTCGGTCGGGTGCAGGTTGTCGAGCTGCAGGAAGCCGAGCCGCGCGAGGTCGGGCGTGGCCGCGACGAGGAAGTCCCCGCCCGGCGTGAACGCATAGTCGTCGAGCCGGCCGACGCCCTGCAACGGCGACACCGAGCCGTAGGCGACGTCGAGCAGCCCGAGCACGGTGCGCTGGTCGTCGTGCACGAGCATCGCCAGCTCGCGCCCCGGCACCGGCTCGATCGCCATCACCGGCTCGCCGACCTCGATCGACTCGACCGCGCGCGGGATCAGGTCCTCGTCGATGCCCTCGAGCTCGAGCACGTGGACGCGCGACAGCTGGCTGCCGATCGACGCCAGCACCGCCTTGCGCGCCGGCTCGTCGGAGTCGGCCGGGAACAGCACGATCCGGTCGATCGGATCGGGCGTCGCGACGCGGGTGAACTCGGCGGTGTCGGCGTCGATCACGACGACCTCGCGCGTGCCCGGGGTGGCGGCGAGCACGAACCGCCGGCCGGTGACGTCGTCGTAGACCGCGATGTCGGCGGGGCCGCCGCCGGCGCCGAGCTCGGCCAGCACCGGGCGGTAGTCGTTGGCCGAGGGGTTGTCGGGCGCGACCTCGTCGGCGCCGATCACGACCTCGAGCACGTCGCGCGCGCCGTCGGAGCGGACGTAGGCGGTGGCGGTGTTCGGCGCGAACACGACCTCGCGCGGCCGGACCGAGGCGCCGGCCTGATCGAGCCGGATCGTCACCTCGTCGCGCGTCGGGTGGGTCGCGTCGACGACGGTGATCCGGTTCTGCGCGAGTACGAACGCCAGCACGCGCGGCGTCGGGTCCTCGGCGCCCGGGATCGCCATCGGCGGCGACAGGACGATCGCCTCGGGCGTCGAGCTGAACGACCGCAGCGTCTTGAGCACCGGGTTGTCCGGGCCGGGTGGGCGCGTCAGGTCGACGAACGCCAGCTCGTTGGGGTTGCGGAAGAAGCCCTCGGCGTCGGGTCCGGACGCCGAGAAGTGCGCGATCGCGAGCGTGCCGTCGTCGGACACGGCGATCCGATCGAACGGCGAGCCGATCTCGTAGGCCACGGGCGCCGCGCCGCCGGGCGCGACGTCGACGTTCCACAGGTGCGGCTCCTCGTCGACCTGGCCGCGGGCGAGCGCCTCCTCGCCGCGGGTGATGACGAGCAGGCGGTCGCGGTCGCGCGTCGGCGACGCCCAGATCGGCGCGCGGCCGATCGGGATCGCGCGCACCGCGGGCGGCGTGGCGACGTCGACCACGACGACGCGATCGAGCGCGCCGTCGACGTAGGCGACCTGGTCCTTGAGCGGGACCGGGCCGGTGACGACGCGCGCGCGGTCGAACGCGGGGTCGCGCTCGGCCGTGCAGGCGACGAGCAGGGGAAGCAGGGCGAGGGTGCGGCGCATCGAGATTCTCCTCGAGCTGGTGAGCGCGTGGCTGGCAGGTCGTTCGGTCCGGCCGTCGCTGTCGCTCGGGCCGGCTCCGTCAAAGCAGCGTGAAGGCATCCAGGATCCGCTCGCCCTGAGCGGACCGAGCGAAGCGAGGTCCTGTCGAAGGGCGTTGACAGTCGTGGCTCGCGAGTCGTGCGTGGCTGACTGTCACCATCCTTCGACACGGGCCTCGCTGGCGCTCGGCCCTGCTCAGGATGAGCGGAGGTGGCTAATCGATGACCTGCGAGTTGAGGTCGAAGCCGGTGAGCGTGCGGGCCTGGCCGGTGGCGACGTCGATGAAGGTCACGCGGCCGAGCGGGTGGCGCTGCGACACGAACACCTTGGAGGTGCTCGGCAGCACGCCGACCTCGTCGGGCGGCGAGCCGAGGTAGTGCCAGCGCACGACGCCGGTGTCGAGCTCCACCTCCTGGACCGCGGCGAGCGCGCCCTCGGCGTCGCCGCCGTCGAGCACGACGTAGGCGCGGGCCTGGGCGCCGGCGAACGCGAAGTTGCCCGGATCGACCGGCGTGATCTGGAGCTTGGCGAAGCCCGTGGCGACGTCGACCACCGAGTAGCCGAAGCTGCGGTCGATGAACTCGTCGAACGTCGTCGCGTCGCCGGGGTCGCCCGGGGCGCGGGCGTGCAACACGATCAGCTTGGCGCCGCCGGGCGAGATCCCGACCGCGCGCACCGACTTCTCCAGCGGGTAGGTGACGTGGGGGTAGCCGGGCTGGTCGAGCTCGATCACGGTCAGCCGCTCGTCGAGCGCGGCGTTCGTGTACAGCACGCCGCGAGCGCCGTCGGCCGTCAGCGTGAGCGAGCCGAGCGTGGCGTCGGCGAGGTCGACCAGCTCGATGCCGGCCGGATCCTGCAGGTCGGCGGGGACGTCGAGCACCGCGAGCTGGGCGGTCTCGCGCAGCACCAGGTAGGCGCGCGCGCCGTCGGGCGACAGCTCCATGTCGCTGGGCACGCCGGGCAGCGTGACCTCCCAGCTCGTGCCGACGGCGACGCCGGTGAGCCGGACGACGCGCAGCCACGGCTGGCCCGGCTCGCGCACGACCGCGAGGTCGCCGGCCGCGACGATCTCGACCTCGAGCCCCGAGGCGTCCTCGAACGGGTTCGACGTCACCGGGATCGGCGGGATGATCACCGGGCCGGCCTCGAACACCGTCGTGAGGTCGATCACCGAGACGCCGTCGTCGGTGATGACGTAGGCGCGCTCGCCGTCCTCGTCGAACTCGATCTCGCGCGGGCGGAAGCCGACGGTGAGGTCGACGGTGCGCGTGCCCTCGGCGTCGAGCCCGACGATCGTGACGTCCTGGAAGCTGCCGACGTCCTCGACCGCGTCGAGGCTGCCGGCCTCGGCGATCGCCTTGATCAGATCGAAGAACGCGACCGCGCGCGTGCCCGACGGCGACGCCGCGAGGTGGTTGAGGTTGGGCAGCGTCGGCTCGAGGTCGACGATCTCGCTGCCGGCGGCGGGCCGGATCACCGCGGCGGCGCCGTTGACGTGGTCGAGCACGACCGCCGTGTCCGACCCCGGCATCGTCACCATCTCCTCGGGCGACTCGCCGACGCCGATCGACACGACCTCCAGGGTCTCGCCGTCGATCTTGGCGACCGCGTCCTTCTCGGTCATCGTCACCCACACGAACCGGTTCGAGCTCACCGGAGCGCCGAGCTCGTACTCGACCTCGGGCGGCGGCTCGGGCACGCCGCCGTCGTCCCCGGGGTCGGGCGGGGGCACGCAGAACCCGAACTCGCTGCAGGTCCAGCCGACCGGGCACTCGCTGGCCGAGAAGCACTCGGGCGAGGCGGCGCCGGCGTCGGCGTCGCCCCACGGGTCGTCGTCGTCGCCGCCGGCGTAGTCGGCGTTGCTGGCGCCGCACGCGGCGAGCGCGGCGGCGGCCGCGACGGTCGCGAGCGCGCCCAGGGTGGGTTGCCCGCGGCGTGGCGCCGCGGGGTCGTGGTGGTGGAGCGTCATCAGATCCTCCGGGTCCTCTCCGGGTCCGCTGGCCGGCGCACCGCGCCAGGCCTCGCCCCGCCCCATCGCATCCGGCGTGCCCGGCGGCCGCGTGCGACCTCGCGCGGTTACGGCGCGCGCGCCGCCCGCGACGCGGCCGATCCGGACATCCATGTCAGGGTGGCCGGGCCGGCGGGCGGCGGCGGGTTACGCTCCGCGCGATGGCCGCCCTGCCCCCGCTGCACCTCGACGCCCAGCAGATGCTGACCGACCTGCTGCGCATGGACACGACCAACCCGCCGGGCAACGAGCGCGCGTGCGTCGACTACCTCGACCGCAAGCTGCGCGAGGTCGACCTCCAGCCGACGATCCTCGAGTCCGGCCCCGGGCGCGCCAACCTCGTCGCCCGGCTGCGCGGCACCGGCGCCGCGGGCGGGCCGCTCCTGATCGCGGCCCACCTCGACGTGGTCGAGGCCGACCCGGCGCGGTGGAAGCACCCGCCGTTCTCGGGCGCCGAGGCCGACGGCTGCCTGTGGGGCCGCGGCGCGGTCGACATGAAGAACCTCGCGGCGATGGGCGCGGCGATCCTGCGCAAGCTGGCGCGGGACGGCGTCCGCCCCGGCCGCGACATCATCTTCGCCGCGGTCGCGGACGAGGAGGCGGGCTGCGACTTCGGCTCGCGGTTCCTGGTCGAGCAGCACCCCGAGCTGGTGCGCGCCGACTACGCGATCGGCGAGGTCGGCGGGTTCTCGATGCACCTGGCCGGCACCACCTTCTATCCGGTGCAGGTGGCGGAGAAGGGCCTGTGCTGGGTGCGCGCCCGGTTCACGGGCGAGCCCGGCCACGGCTCGATGCCGCGCCGCGACTCCGCCGTGATCCAGCTCGCCGAGGGCATCACCGCGCTCGGCACGGCGAAGTTCCCGGTCCACTCGACCCGGTACGTCCGCGAGTTCATCGCCGCGATCGCCGCCCGCCAGCCGGCGGCCGCGCGGCCGCTACTGCGCCTGCTCGGCACGCCGGAGCTGATGGCGAAGGTGGTGCGCCTGATCCCCGACGTCGGCGTCGCGCGCAGCTTCGGCGCGCTGCTGACCAACACCGCGTCCCCGACGGTCGTGCGCGCCGGCAGCAAGACCAACGTCATCCCCGGCGTCGCCGAGCTCGAGATCGACGGCCGCACGATCCCCGGCCAGAGCGAGGCCGACTTCCTCGGCGAGCTGCGCGCCGTGCTCGGCCCCGACGTCGAGCTCGAGGTGATCAAGAGCGCCCCGCCGACCGTGACCGAGCCGATCGAGTCGCCGCTGTTCGACGTGATCAAGCAGCAGGTGCTGGCGCGCGAGCCCGACGCGGTCGTCGTCCCCTACATGATCCCCGGGTTCACCGACGCCAAGTACTTCAGCAAGCTCGGCTGCAAGTGGTACGGGTTCTCGCCGGTCAAGATCGAGAAGGACTCGGGGATCAAGTTCGCCGACATGTTCCACGGCAACGACGAGCGCATCCCGATCGCCGGGCTGCACTGGGGCACCGAGGTGCTCGACGCCGTCGTCCGGCAGTTCTGCGCGTAGGCGCCGCGCCCGGCGCGCCTGGCGCGCCTCGGAGATCGCCTCAGCGCCGGCGCAGGGCGCCGAACATCCGCCGCATCACCCCGGGCTTGCGGTCGCGGTGCTGCCCGCCCTGGTAGGCGAGGCGGGCCCGCGGGTCGACGCCGTAGTGGACGTAGAGGCTCATCAGGTCGGCCACCATCGCCGAGATACCCTCCGTCTGCAGGTCCCAGGCGTGGCAGTAGCTGTCCGGCTTGGTGCGGATCATCGCGCGCGCGATGATCGTCATCACCATCGGGTCGATCAGCTCGCCGTTGCCGTCGAGGTAGTGCTTGTACGAGAAGAACCGGTCGCCGGGCGCGATCGTCGCGGTGCCGACCTCGCCCTCGGGGCGCGGCGCGCGCAGGTTCCGGATCATCCCGTACTCGTAGTCGAGGTACGCGCCGATCGTGTTGGTCTCGTCCTTGCGGTCGTACTCGATGAACTTGCGGAACGCGTCGAACAGCGTCTTGGGGTTCGCGTACGCGCCGGTGATCAGGTAGTAGAACATCGCGCCGAGCGAGTAGATGTCGGCCGGCCGGCCGACGGCCTTGACCACCTTGGCGCGGACGTTGATCTCGCCCGGCTCGGCGTAGGGGCGATCGAGCAGGATCTTCTTGCGCGCGCGGTCGGCGCCGACGATGCCGTAGCGCTCGTCGCGGTTGAACAGCGCGAACGTGTCGTTGCGGCTGATGTCGGTGTAGAAGTCCTCGAAGTACTCGACCTCCATCGCGCCGTGCTCGACGTTGACCAGCAGCTCGAGCACCGAGGTCTCCTGCTCGGGGCTCTGGAAGAAGATCGTCCCCGGCACCGACTGCAGCCGCGTCAGCGTCAGCTCCTGGTCGTCCGCCGCCTTGCCGACGTTGAAGTCGGCGAGCTTGACCGCGAGCTGGCTGCCGCGCAGCCGCGGGTTGGGCAGGCGCAGCAGCACGTTCGCCGGCTTGACGTCGCGGTGGCAGACGTCGCGCTCGAGGTGGGCGAACTCCAGCGCCGTCGCGATCGGCACGACGTAGTCGAGGACGCGGAACAGCCGCTCCGGCATCGGCACCGCGAGCAGGTCGTCGCGCTGGCCGCGCACGCGCGAGCCTTTGAGCCGCTCCTCGAGCGAGACGTCGAGCAGCTCGAGCACCATGAAGTCGTTCTCGATCCGGTCGCGCAGGCAGTCCGGGACGAACCCGAGCTGGTCGCCCTCGCCCGACGCCAGCAGCTCGACGATTCCGGGGTGGCCCTGGACCCGCTCGAGGATCGCCTTCTCGAGCTGGAACCGGAACTGGCTCTCGAGCGACACGCCCTTCTGCAGCAGCTTGATCGCGACCGGCCGCTCGAACGACGTCTTCGACTCGACCCAGCGCTCGACGCCGAGGTAGGCCTTGGCGAACCTTCCGGAGCCGAGCTCGACCGGCTGGCCGCTGGCGTCGAGGGTGAACGCGTAGGTGCGGGCACGGCCGACGACCTCGAGCCGCGGCGGCGGCGCGGGCACGAGGTGCGGCGCCGGCGGGTAGGCGGGCGTGCCGCCGGGCGGCGGCTGCGAGCCGCGCGCGACCCGCGCGGTCGGCGCGAACGGCACCGGCGGCGGGATCGCGTGGCGCCGCGGGGCCTCGTCGACGATGTCGGCGAGGTCGACGGGCGTGTCGTTCGGGGGCTGGCCAGTGGGGTCGTTCATGGGGAGCTCCGGGCGGTGACCACGATGCAGTCCTCGCCGCCGCCGAAGTCGAGCGCGACGGTCGGCGCGGCGGGGACCGCGAGCAGGGCGCCGTCGAGCTCGACCGCGCCGTCGCGCGCGAACCGGACGCGCGCGCGGCCGAGCGAGCGCAGCTCGGGCGTGAGCAGCGTGACGTCGCAGTCGCCGCCGACCTGGACGGCGGAGGTCGGGCGCGAGCCGGCGACGCCGACGAAGCAGTTGAGCCCGCGCAGCGTCAGCAGGTGGCGCCCGCCGTAGCCGGCGGCGACGAGCCCGACGTGGACGCGCGCGCCGTGGCCGCCGCACGTCAGCGCCGCGCCGCGCGGATCGACCGCGAGCGCGTGGACCCGCCGGTCGGGGACGGGCGCGGCGGGCGCGGGCTCCGCCGCGGCCTCGGGCGGTGCGGGCGCGGCCTCGGGCGTGGCGGGCGCGGCGTCGAGCGTGGCGGCGTCGAGCGTGGCGACGGGCGCAGCCTCGGTGTCCGTCGCGAGCACCGGCTCGGCGCGCGTCACCGGGCCGGTGTCGACGTCGGCGTCGAGCCCGGCCACGATCTCCGCCGCGAGCTCGGCGATCGCGGTCGGGCGCGCCGCGGCCGAGAACGCGCACGCGCGCTGGAGCAGCGCCGTGATCGCCGCGCCCTGCGGGATCGTCGCGAGCGCCTCGGCGATCCGCGGCCCGGTGTCGCGGCGCTGGGCGAGCGCGTCGTCGAGCCCCTGGGCGCGGAACACCATCCGGCCGGTGAGCAGGTGGACGACGACCAGCGCGAACGAGTAGATGTCGGCGGTGACGTCGACCGGCTCGCCGAGCAGCTGCTCCGGCGCCGACCAGTTGGCCGAGTACATCGCCACGGGCCCCCCGGCGACGACGCCGGTGTCCTCGGCGATCGCCGGCAGCGGCATCGCGCGCGCCTCGGGATCGAGCGCCTTGGCGATGCCGAAGTCGACGAGCTTGACCGCGCGCGCGCGGCCGCGCCCGTGGAACATCACGTTGGGCGACTTGACGTCGCGGTGGACGAGCCCGCGCGCGTGCGCCTCGGCGAGCGCGCCGCCGAGGCCGAGGATCACGCGGCACGCGTCGTCGCCGCGCAGCGGCCCGCCGGTGCGCACCGCCTCGGCGAGCGTGCCGCCGTCGAGGTACTCCAGCACCTGGAACGGGACCTCGCCGCCGGCCCCGCGCAGGTGCCCGAAGTCGTAGATCCGCACCGTGTTCGGGTGCCCGAGCGTCGACAGCGCGTAGGCCTCCTGGACGAAGTGCTCGTACGCGGCGAGCGCGATCCCCGCGGGCGCCTCGGGCGAGACGAACACCTTGACGCAGACGGGGCGCCACAGCCGTTCGTCCGTGCCGAGGTACATCTGGTTCGAGCCGCCCGCGATCGGCTCGACGATCCGGTAGCGGTCGAGCACCACCGCGTCACGACCGAGCACCACCCGCGCACTAGTGAGGATTGCGCTCCCCATGCAGCGTCTACCGTTGGCGCCCCGCGGGTGACGTGTCAATGACGGCGCCTGGTACCTCGTCTGTCCGCGCGCGTTTCGATCGCCGAAGGTTGTGCTGCCTGCTCGACCAGGCAGTGCCGTGTGGCGCAGGCACCGCAACGCGCGCGATCTGCGTGACACGACGTGCACGCGGCGCTGGTACGGGCGGTGCTACGCGCGACCGCATGCCCTGCCCGTCACGCGCGCTCGTCGTCCTCGCCGCGCTCGTCGCGCTCGCGTCATCCGGGCCCGGCTGCGCCGAGGTCGGGACGATCGAGCTCGCGCCATCGATCGAGGCCCCGCCGGCCGACGGCATGACCGTGGTCGAGCTCACCGCGGTGGTCGCGGCGGCCGAGCTCCCGGTCCCCGACGGCACCCGCGTGTCGTTCCGCGCCGACGACGCGGTGCTGTTCGGCAGCCGCGACGACGCGCGCCCCGCGTTCACCGGCGCCCGCCCGGCTGGCTGGATCGAGCTGGACGCCGCGACCCGCGCCAGCGCGGCGCGGGTGTTCGTGCTCGCCCCGACCGAAGCGCGCGACGTCGTCGTCGACGTGCGGTTCTCGCCGGAGCCCGGCGTCGAGCTGTCCGAGGCGATCACGCTGGCGTTCGGCCCGCCGCCGCCGGTCGCGGCCGGCGCCGGCGACGTCGCGTCCGCCGGCGGCGTCGACGTCCACTTCGCGTTCGCGTGCGGCGCCGACAACGTCGGCGCCCTGGTGTCCGGCCGGCCGGACATCGTGGTGCCGTGCCGCCTCGTGCTCGAGGACGGCGCGGGCGCGCCGCTGCCGCACACGCCCGTGCGGCTGTTCGCGGAGGCGGGAGAGCTGCTCGACCTGCCGGCGACGCCGGACGCGCCGCGGGCGGTGTTCCACGTCGCGCCGTTCCCGCTGACGCGCTACCCGGTCGACGTCGCGCCGCTGCCGCTCGAGGCGGCGTACGCGCAGGCCGGCGCCGGGCTGATCCCCGGCGCGCTCGAGCAGAACCCGCGCGACGGGCTGGTCACGCTGCTCGCGGTCGCGCGCGGCGCCGAGGCGTTCCGCGACCTCGACGGCGACGGCGCGTGGGACGAGGGCGAGCCGTTCGTCGACGAGGGCGAGCCGTTCCTCGACGTCGACGACGACGGCGTCCACGATCCGGCGATCGACGGCCCGATGTGCTGCGACGACAACGGCAACGGCGTGGTCGACGGCCCCAACGGCCGGTGGGACGGCGATGTCTCGCTCGGCCGCGTCGCCCACGTGCTGTGGACCGGGCCGGTCGCCGAGGGCGCCGGCCGCAGCGTCGTCACCGGCCCGGAGGTGATCGCGCCGGGCGGCACCGCGCGGCTCACGCTCACCGCCGTCGACGCCAACTTCAACCCGGTCGCGATGCTCGGCGACGACGACGGCCTCGAGCTCGACACCACCGGCCCGGTCGAGCTCGCGGCGCCGGACATCGAGCTCGCCGATCGCCTCGGCATGATCGTCGTCGACGCCTACCCGCAGGCGCGGTTCGGCGACGGCGCGCCGGCCGTCACCGCGCTCGTGGTCGACGGCGTCCGCGCGTTCTCGCTCGACGTCACCGACGCGCGCGGCGGCGCGTGCGCGCCCGCGACCTGGACGCTCGCGGCCGAGGTGCGTCATTCGGCGGGCGCGGAGCTCGGTGGCACGGCGTTCGCGCAGCGGGTCGCGCGGCTCGTGACGGATGGCACGCTGAGCTGCCCGTGAGACGCGCGCGCGGTCAACCTTGGTCGATGGGCGCTCGTCGGGGCGCGGTGTAGCTTGGCGGACATGTCGGCGGAGCCCAAGCTGACGCGCGCGCTCGCCTCGTTCCGCTACCGCGTCGCCTCGTTCCGTGTCCGCGTCACCGCCGGGCCGGACCGCGGCGCCGCCGTCGAGTCGACGCGCGCCGAGCTGACGGTCGGCACCGCCGAGGGCAACGACCTGCGGCTCACCGACCCGTCGGTGTCGCGCCACCACTGCGTGATCGAGTCGACGCCGGCGGGCGTGCGCGTCCGCGACCTCGGCAGCACCAACGGCACCGTCGTCGGGGCCTGCCGCGTCGACAGCGGCCTGCTCGCGCCCGGCGCGGCGCTCGCGCTCGGCGACACGACGCTCGTGCTCGAGCGCGCGTCCGGCGAGATCACCGAGCCGGTCGCGGGCGAGGACGTGTTCGGCGGGTTCCTCGGCGCCAGCGTCGCGATCCGCCGGCTGTTCGCGCTGCTGCCGCGGCTCGCCGCGTCGGACTCGACCGTACTGATCGAGGGCGAGACCGGCACCGGCAAGTCGCTGCTCGCCGACGCGATCCACCACCAGAGCGCGCGCGCCGCGGCGCCGTTCGTCGTCGTCGACTGCAGCGCGATCCCGCCGACGCTGATCGAGAGCGAGCTGTTCGGCCACGAGCGCGGCGCGTTCACCGGCGCCCACCAGGCGCGCGCGGGCTACTTCGAGGCGGCCTCGGGCGGCACGGTGTTCCTCGACGAGATCGGCGAGCTGCCGCTCGAGCTCCAGCCCAAGCTGCTGCGGGTGCTCGAGGAGCGCGTCGTCCGCCGGATCGGCGCGCGCGACCCCACCCGCGTCGACGTCCGCGTGATCGCCGCGACCAACCGCGACCTGCGCCAGGAGGTCAACCGCGGCTCGTTCCGCTCCGACCTGTGGTACCGGCTCGCGACGGTCAAGCTGACGATCCCGCCGCTGCGCGACCGCCCCGAGGACATCCCGCGGCTGGTCGAGCACTTCTGGTCCGAGCTGGCGCCGGACGCGGCGTCGCACCCGCCGCGCGAGCTGGTCGAGCGCCTGGCGCGGCTGCGCTGGCCGGGCAACGTGCGCGAGCTGCGCAGCGCGGTCGAGCGCGCGATCCTGTTCGACGACCCGACGGCGATGCCCGACGGCGAACACGACGGCGACCACGACGGCGGGCCCGACCACGCGCACACCGGCCCCGGCGCCCCGGACCCGAGCCAGCCGTTCCGCGCCGCCAAGGCGCGCGCGACGGAGGCGTGGGAGCGCGCCTACCTGGGCGCGCTGATCACCGCCCACGGGGGCAACATCTCGCGCGCGGCGCGCGCCGCGCGGATGAACCGCAACCACCTGCGCGATCTGCTGGTGCGCCACCGCATCCCGGTGACCGGCGAGTAGCGCGCGATCGGAGCGAGCCATGGACACCGCCCGCCCCCTCGAGCCCGTCACCCCACCGGCGCTGCTGCACGGCCACCACGGCCAGTACCGCCTGGTCCGCCGGCTGTCGTCGGGCGGCGCGGCCGAGGTGTTCCTCGCCGAGAACGTCGCCGCCGGCGCCGGCGCGGCCGACGCCCACGTCGTCGTCAAGTGCCTGCACGAGCCCGCGGGCGTGCCGGCGCTGCTCGCCGAGGCGCGGCTCAACGCGCGCCTCGATCACCCGGGGATCGCGCGCGCGCTCGACCTCGCCGAGGGCCCGAACGGACCGAGCCTGGTGCTCGAGTGCCTCCACGGCGAGGACGTCGACCACGTCCTCGACGAGGTGCGCCGCACCGGACAGCGCGTGCCGTTCGGGATCGCCGCGCGGATCGCCGCCGACGTCGCGGCGGCGCTGCACCACGCGCACGAGCGCGCCGCGGCCGACGGCACGCCGCTCAGCGTCGTCCACCGCGACGTCACGCCCGACAACGTCGTCGTGACCTACGCCGGCGACGTCAAGCTGCTCGACTTCGGCATCGCCAAGTGGATCGGCGCCGCCGACAAGACCGAGCTCGGCTACGTCAAGGGCAAGGCGCCGTACCTGTCGCCCGAGCAGTGCCTGCAGGCGACGGTCGACCGCCGCAGCGACGTGTTCTCGATGGGCACGCTGCTGTACGAGCTGACGACGCTGCGCGCGCCGTTCGGCGACACGCTCGGCGACGACGAGGGGATCATGCAGCGGATCGTCGAGGGCCGGTACACGCCGCCGGACCAGCTCGTCGCCGACTACCCGCCCGACCTCGCGGCCATCATCGCGCGCTGCCTCGCGCCGGCGCGCGAGCTGCGCCACCGCGACGCCGGCGAGCTGCGCGACGAGCTGCGCGCGGTGATCGCGGCGCACCGGTGGGCCGCGAGCGCCGCGGACCTCGCGGTGTTCCTGCGCAAGCTGTTCGGCGAGCGCAGCCCGCCGTGGCTGGACGACCCGCCGACGCGGATCGCCGGCGTCGAGCCGCCGCCGCCGCCGGTGATCGTCGAGGACGACGCGACGGTGATCGGCCCGCCCGCGCCGCGGCTGATCGCCGCGATCGGCGGCGAGGCGCCCGCGGTGGAAGGCGTCGCGCTCGAGCCCCTCGACGACGAGACGCTCGTGACGCCGTGGGCCCCGCCGCCGCCGGTCGCGCCGGCCGCCCGGCCCGCCTCCGCGCCCGCGCCCGCGCCGTCCGTCACGCCGGCGGCCGCGCCCGCGTGGCCGCGCGTCACCGACGACGCGACACGCACGATGGTCGAGGTGGCGCCGGCCGGGCGGCCGTGGTCGCCCGCGCGGGTCGCCGTGGCGTGCGCCGCGACGCTCGCGCTCGCGCTCGCGCTCGCGCGCCTGTGGTGAGAGGGTCGATCAGAATCGAATCGCGCCCCTCCGCCCGTCCTGGGAGGGTCGACCAGAATCGTGCCCCCTCCGCTCGTCCTGAGAGGGTCGATCAGATCGTTCCCTCGCCGCTCGTCCTGAGCTTCTCACCGACGCCGTCGGAGATCGCCGTCAGACGAACAGCCAGGTTCCGCTCACCCTGAGCAGGGCCGAGCACCAGCGAGGCCCGTGTCGAAGGGTGCTGACAGTCCTTCATGCGACGGCGCGAGCCACGACTGTCACCATCCTTCGACTCCGGGCTCGCTGTCGCTCGCCCGGGCTCAGGATGAGCGGAACTGCGCGATCCTGTGGACTTGGACGAGCTGTTCGTCAGGAGCAGCGCCGAGTGCCAGCGAGGCGCGTGTCGCAGGACGCTGACAGTCGGCAACGCGTGACTCGCGAGCCGGACCTGGTCAGTGCGGGGTCGGGGTCGGGGTCGGCGGGATCACCGTCGGCCGCGTGTTGCGCCACAGCGGGCCCCAGTAGACCTCGACGAACTCGCGCGCCCGCTGGGCGTCGTCGACGATGAACCCGAACTCGGCGAGCTGCATCCACGCCGTCTCCGCCATCCCGCCGGGGTAGAGGTTCTGGGAGCCGACGTAGAACGTCTGGTCGTCGACGATCACGACCTTGGCGTGGTTGCGGGTCGTCTCGCCGGCCTCGGTGTGGACGCCGCGCACGGTCAGCCCGTCGAGGGCGGCCCGCACCCGGTCCGCCGGGAGCGGGTCCTGCCACGGCTTCCACCACGGCGGCCGTGCCATGTCGCGGACGTGGTCCTCGATCGCCTGACGCACCTGCTCGGTCGACCAGCCGTTGGAGTAGCCGCCGTGGTCGCCGTCCGCGCTGGTGCTGATCGCGATGTCCACCGCCACGCCGCGGTACAGCGCGTCGCCGAGCGCGTCGAGCAGCCCGGGCGTGAGGTGCTGGTCGCGCGGGCGGATCTCCGCCGGGGTGAACCAGTCGAGCGCGCGGCGCGGCACCGGCAGGATCTCGGCGAGGTGATCGCGCGTGATCGCGATGTCCATCGACACCAGATCCTGCTGGCTGATCTTCACCGAGCGCTGCGCGCTGTCGATCATCGCGTAGATCGCGGCGTCCGAGGTGGCGTCGGCGGTGACCGAGACGCCGCCCTGGGTGCCGACGCCGATGATCGGCACGCCGGCCGGGGCGCCGGACCCGGGCGCCGCCGGCGCCGGCGCGCGCGCGCGCGGCGGGCGGCGCGCGTTGCCGACGGCGGCGCCGGACGCCTCCACGTGCGCCCACAGCCCGTCGAAGTGGTCCTCCGCGGTGCCGGCGGCCGGCCCGTCGATGCGCAGCGACACGTCGTGGACCGGGTGCTCGACGTTGTACTCCTTGGCCCACCAGTTGTGCCCGCCGACGAGCGCGTGGTCGCCGTCGGTCGCGATGATCTTGGTGTGGCTGAACGCGCCCATGTCGCTGTAGACGCCGACGCTGACGCGCACCGGGCCGTCGGGGTCGAGCCCCTCCGTCAGCTGCCGGCGCAGCGGCTCCGCCTCCTCGCGCCCGATGATCACGCGAACGTCGATGCCCTCGCCGCCGGGCGGCTGGCGCGCCTCGAGGTCGCGCAGCGCGCGGTTGATCGTCTGGACGTAGGGACCGTCGGGCGGCGCGAGGGTCGCGAACACGATGCTGCGGTCGGCCGTCGTGAACGCGTCGTACATCTCGTCGAACAAGAAGTCGTTGGCGCCGGGCGCCTGGCGCGTCCACGTCGTCGGCGAGTCGATGATCCAGTCGCCCTGGAGCTGGTTGCCGGTCGTGACGCCCCACGTGACGCCCTGGCGGTCGGCGTGCTCGTCGCGCAGCCGGGCGACGATGCGCTCGCCGATCGGCGACAGCGCGCCGGCGCCGGCGCGCGGGGCCGCCCCGGGCTCGACCACGCCGCTCGCGCCGTCGCCGACGGCGCCCCCGCCGGGCGTGCGGGCCCCGGCCGCCGGCGCGCCGCCGCCGCCTGCGGCCGGCGTCGCGTGGTCCCATCCGGCGAGCTCGTCGACCGCCTGGGCCTCGCGCCCGAACTTGGCGAGCACGCTGTCGCCGAGCTGGATCGCGCCGGCGATCACGACGAACGCGCTGGCGACGAGGATCAGCAGCTGGATGGAGTCGGTCCCGCCGCGGACGTCGCGGGCGAGCGCGTGGCGGTGATGGCCGGTGGTGGTCATATGCCCTGGCAGTAGGTCTGGTTGGGGTCGAAGCTCGGCAGCTTGCACAAGGGCGGCGGGTCGATCGGCGCGCCGCGCACCGGCGGGAACATCGGCGGCGACCAGTTGGGCGGCAGGCACCCGTACAGCGCCGCGAGGTACTCCGGCGACAGCCAGAAGCACGCGATGTTCTGCCAGCCGTAGCCGCGCCGCGGGTCGGACGGCTCGCCGAGCGGGTCATCGCCGAAGCAGCCGAGCTGCTGGAGCAGCGCGCGCCGCGCGAAGTTGTAGTTGCGGCTGGCGAGGTCGGTGCGCGACCGGCCGGTCGTCGCCTCGTCGACGGAGCAGCGGTCCTCGGGCGCCGCGGCGACCTCGCACCAGTAGTGGCCCCACTCTGCCGGATCCGGATGCTCGGGGTCGGCGCAGCCGCCCTCCTGGCACCAGCTCTTGAACCCGCCGGCGAGGATCGCGTCGACGCTGTCGGCCTTGTCCTGCTCGCAGCTGTAGCTGACCCGCTGGAACTGCCCCTCGGGGAGCACCGCGTCGCGCACCTGCGGCATCGACCACGAGGCCGTCGCGTCGCCGCCGCCGCCGCCGCCGCCGGACGCGCCGCCGCGCGGGAGCGCGCCGACGTCGCCGCCGACGTACGTCCCCGGCCTGTCGAACCGCACCGTGCTGCCCTCGAAGCTGTCGCGTGCGGAGCGGTCGAGCCCGCGCGCGGCGGGCAGCGCGACGATCGCGACGCCCGCGACGAGCATCACGTAGCCGATGCCCTGGGCGCCGCCGCGCGCGTCGCGCGCGAGGCCACCGCGCGCGTCACGGCCGCGCATCGTCGTCCTCCACGCTCGCGAGCGCGTCGCGGACGAGGGCCGCGGCCACGTCGGCGTCGCCGCCGAGCTCCTCGACGGCCGCGGCCGTCGCCGCGGCGAGCCCGGCGGGATCGACGTCGTCGCCGACGGCGACCAGCCGCGCCGCGACGGCGGCGTGGGCGCGGCGCGCCGGGGCGTCGAGCGCGTCGAGCCCGCACGCCGCGAGCGCCTCGGGCGTGGCGGCCGCGACGGCGCAGCGCGCGGCGTCGACCGGGATCGCGAGCGCCGCGGACGCGCACGGGTCGACCTCCGCGCCCTCCGGCCCAGGCGCGAGCCGCCGCGGCCGCGCCGCCGCCGCGACGACGTCGTCGACGTGCGCCGTGACCTCGCGGCAACGCGCGGCGGCGCGGGCGGCCGCGTCCGCCGCCGCGTCGGGGTCCGACACCGAGAGGATCGGCGCCGGCGGCGCGACGACGACGCGCGCGGGCGCCGGATCGACGCCGGCGAGCGCGGCGCCGCACACCAGCGCCACGGCGCCGGTCGCGAACACGGGGAGTGCGGGGTGCATGGTCATGCCTCCTGGTGGGGGGTGGCGGCGCGGTGCGCGTCGAGCACCGCCGCCGGCAGCTCGAGGCCCATCGCGCGGATCAGCTCGGTGCACCCGGGCAGCGCGCCGGTCGGCACCAGCTCGGTGCGCAGCGTGCCGTCGGGATCGCGGCCGTGGAACCGGCGCTCGAACAGCGACACGACCTTGTAGCCGCCGATCGCGTCGTAGCCGACGACCTCGGCCAGGCCGGTGACGCGCCGCGTGCCGTCGGCGAGCCGCGACACCAGCAGCAGGTGATCGATCGCCGACGCGACCTGCGACCGCAGCGCGTGCAGCGGCAGCTCGACGTCGCTCATCATCGCCATCGTCTCGAGCCGGTTGAGCGCGTCGAGCGCGTAGGTCGCGTGGAGCGTGCCGAGGCAGCCGCCGTGGCCCGAGGTCATCGCCTGGATCAGGTCGAGCGCCTCGCCGCCGCGAACCTCGCCGACGACGATCCGGTCGGGGCGCATGCGCAGCGTCGCGCGGAACAGGTCGCGGACGCTGACCTGGCCGCGGCCGCGCGCGTCGGGCGGCTGCGCCTCGAGGTGGACGACGTGCGGTAGCTGGAGCCGCAGCTCGCGCGCGTCCTCGATCACGACGACGCGCTCGGCCGGCGCGATCAGCGACGACACCGCGTTGAGCATCGACGTCTTGCCGGAGGCGGTGCCGCCCGCGATCATGAGGTTCTGCTTGCACGCGACGAGCAGCGCCAGCGTCTCGATCAGCGCGGGCGTGAACGAGCCGAGGTCACGCAGCCGCTCCAGCGTCAGCGGCGACCGCGAGAACCGGCGGATCGACACGTTCGGCCCGTCGGGCGCGGCCGGCGGGAACACCGCCTCGACGCGCGAGCCGTCGGGCATCCGGCCCTCCAGGATCGGCCGGCGCTCGTCGACGTGGCGCCCGACGTACTGGGCGAGGTTGAGCAGCGCGGCGCGCAGCGCCGCGGGCGTGGCGAACCGCGCCTCGGTCCGCTCGATCCGCCCGCGCCGCTCGATGAAGATCTCGTCGGGGCCGTTGATCATCACCTCGGTGACGGTGGGGTCGTCGAGGAACGGCTGGATCGGCGCGAAGAACCGCGCCAGCGTCTGCTCGTAGATCGGCTGGGGGATCGCCATGTCAGCGCCTCCGCCCCTTGCGGTCGAGCGCGCGCAGGCGCTCGCGCGCCGCGTCCGCGTGCTCGCCGTCGGGCGCGAGCGCGAGGTAGGCGCGGAGCTCGGCGCGCGCGCGCCGCCGGTCGCCGCCGTCGGCGAGCACCGTCGCCAGCGCGAACCGCGGCGGCGCCGCGTCCGGCCACCGCGCGACGACGTCCTCCAGCTCGGCCCGCTCGCGCTCGGCGTCGCCGATCGCGCCGTGCAGCGACGCGACCAGCAGGCCGGCGTCCCACGCCTCGGGGTGACGCGCGCGCCACCGCTCGGCGTGGCGCAGCGCCGCGCCGTAGCGCGACTGCGCGACGCACACGCGGAGCAGCGCCTCGATCACCTCGGCCTCGGGCAGCCCGCTCGCGACCGCGGCCATCAGGTACTGCTCGGCGCGGACGCCGTCGCCGGCGCGCTCGTAGGCCAGGCCTCGACGCGCCAGCTCGGCGGCCGTCGTCGACGCCAGCGGATCGCGCGGCGCGGGGCGCGGGGCGGCGCCGCACGCGGCGGTGGCGACGAGCGCCAGCACGAACAGGTGGATCCGGATCATCGGCGCTTCTTCTCCTTGGCCACCCGGGCGATCAGCGATCGCTCCAGGCGGGCCAGCCAGTGGCGGTACTCGCCGTCGTGGTCGCGCAGCAGGTCCGCGACCAGGCGCGCCTCGTCGAGCGCGGCGGCGTGGTGGCGGTGCTCGAGCGCGCGCTCCAGCGCGAGGCGGTGGGCGCGGTAGTCGTCGTCGACGCGGGCGCGCAGCCGGTCCCGCTCGGCGCGCGCCTCGGCCGCGGCGCCGGGCTCGCCCGCGACCGCCAGGCACGCCGCCGCCGCCGCCCACTGCCCGACCGCCTCGACCCCGTCGTGGGGCGAGAACGGGTAGCGCTCGGCCCGGGCGATCGCGGCCTCGGTCGCCTCGCGCGCGCGGGCGCGCGCCTCGGCGAGCGCGACCGGGCACTCGGCCGGCGCGTCGTCCGCGAACAGCGGCGGCGCGGGGACGCGCGCGCGGGGCGGCCCCTCGGGCGGCCCGCCGATCACGGTCGCCGCGACCCACAGGCAGCCGGCGAGCAGCGCCGCCTTGCGCGCGGGGCCGGCGAGGCGCCGGCGGCGCGACGGCCGCACCTCGGCGCGCGCCAGCCGGAACGTCACCGCGCCGACGTCGAGCTCGGTGCCCCACGCGACCAGGCCGTTCTCGAACGTCGTGCCGGCGCGGCGCGCTGGCGTCCGCGCCGTGCGCGCCACCGACACCCAGCAGCCGTCCTCCCGCGGCTCGACCAGCAGGTGCATCGGCTCGAGCTCGGGCGCGTCGGCCAGCGCGATCTCGGCCTCGGCGTCGCGGCCGATCGTCGTGCGGCCGCGCTCGAGCGAGTGGCGATCGACCCGGCCGTCGGCGCGGATGATCTCGACGTAGCTGCCGTGCATGTCAGCCTCCTCCCCCCGCGAACGCCGCCACCGAGCGCAGCAGCAGCGGCCCGAGGATCAGGCACAGGACCGAGAGGATCAGCATCACCAGCGGGCCGATCATCAGGACCGAGGCGCGCGCCGCCGCCTCCTCGCCGCGCACGGTGCGGCGCTGGCGCAGCACCTCGGCCTGGATCCGCAGCACCTCGGCGAGCGGGTTGCCGCGCTGCTCGGCCTGGACGACCGCGGCGACGAAGTCGCGCACCTCCTCGGACTCGACCCGCGCGGCGAACCCCTCGAGCGCGCTGCGCCGGGTGTGGCCGAGCTCGAGCTCGCGCAGGATCGTCCGCAGCTCCTCGTGCAGCGCGTCCTTGACCGCCGCGGCGTCGGTGACCTGGCGCAGCGCGCCGGGGAAGTCCATGCCGGCGCCCAGGCACAGCGCCGCGAGGTCGATCGCCGGCGGCAGCCCGCGGGCGATCTGGCGCCGCCGCCGCGTCGCCTCGCCGGCGACGCGGTTGCGCGGCAGGATCGCGCCGACGGTCACGCCGGCGACGATCAGGAAGAGATCATCGCCGCCGCCGAGCAGCCACCCGGCCGCGGCGCCCGCGGCGCCGCCCAGGACGCTGAGCGCGAAGTACTCGTCGGGGGTGAGCCCGAGGTAGTCGCCGGCCGCCGCGATCCGCGCGTCGGCGCGCCGCCGCGCGCCGCCCAGCGGCAGCCACGCGATCACGCCGGCGACGTAGCGCATCGTCGGCTCGCTCGCCGCGAACCGCGCGTCGTGCCCGAGCGCGTGGTGGCGCTTGAGGCCGCGCCGGCCGAGCCGCGGCGGCGGGGCCGGCGGGGTCAGCCCGAGCCGGTAGGTCGCCACCGCCACCGCCGAGGCGATCGCGGTGACCGCGCCGAGGAACGTGAGCTGGGTGGCGCTCATACGTCCACGTCCAGGATCTTGCGCGCCAGCAGCACGCCGGCGACCCAGAACACCGAGGCCGCGCCGTAGATGACCACCCCCCACACGCCGACGAGCGGATCGAAGAAGTGCGGATCGATCGCCTTCAGGCCGTAGTAGATCGCCGGCGGGAACAGCGCCATGACGATCAGCTGCATCCGCGCCTGCGCCGTCTTCGACCGGACGACGCCCTCGAGCCGGTGGATCTCGCGCAGCGCCCCGGCCGACCGCTCGAGCACGCGCGGCAGGTCGCCGCCGCTGCGCCGGCCGACGAGGATCGCGGTGATCCCGGCCGAGACGATCGCGGTGTCGACGCGCGCCACCATCGAGCGCAGCGCGACGTCGAGCGCGCTGCCGAGCTCGACCTCCTTGACCACCAGGTCCAGCTCCTCGGCCAGCGGCGCGCTCGTCAGCTTGACCGTGCCGCGCACCGCGTCGACCAGCGACGACGTCGCCTTGAGCATGTTGGCCAGCATCAGCAGCCAGCCGTCGAGCTGCTGCTCGATCCGCTCGCGGCGACGCGCCACCGCGCGGCGCAGCCACAGCGGCGGCAGCACGACCGCGAGCGCCGCGCCGTAGCCGAGCCGGGGATCGACGACCGCCGCGCCGGCGAGCAGCGCGACCGCCGCGACGAGCTGGCCCCGCGCGATCCACCGCGCGCTGCGCCGGAGCAGCAGCAGCCGGACGTGGCGATCGACCCACCGCACGTAGTCGGCGAAGTGGCCGCGGAGCTGGCTGGTCGGATCGACAAGCACGAGCCACGCCGCGGCGCCCGCGCCGAGCGCGACCAGCGCGACGCCGAGGTGCCCGAGCGCGACGTTCGCGGCGCTCACGGCCGGATCTCCGATCCCGGGGTCACAGGTACTCGCCCCCCTCCGCCGGCACCAGGCCGTGCACGACGAAGTCGTGGATGAAGCTCGGCAGGTAGCCGGTCGCCTCGAACTCGCCGAGGATCGTGCCGTCGCCGTCGGTGCCGGTGCGGCGGTAGCCGAAGATCTCGCGCACCTCGAGCTGGCCGTCGTCGTCGAGGCCGACGACCTCGGCGATGCTGACGATCTTGCGCGAGCCGTCGGCGAACCGGTTCTGCTGGACCAGGATGTCGACGCTGGCCGCGATCTGCTCGCGGATCGCGCGCGCCGGCAGGTCGAGCCCGGCCATCAGCGCCAGCGTCTCGATCCGCTTGAGCGCCTCGATGGGCGTGTTGGCGTGGGTCGTCGTCATCGACCCCTCGTGGCCGGTGTTCATCGCCTGCAGCATGTCGAGCGCCTCGCCGCTGCGGCACTCGCCGACGATGATCCGGTCCGGGCGCATCCGCATCGCGTTCTTGACCAGGTCGCGGATCGTCACCTCGCCCTTGCCCTCCATGTTGGGCGGGCGCGCCTCGAGCGTGACGACGTGGGGCTGGACCAGCCGCAGCTCGGCCGAGTCCTCGATCGTGACGACGCGCTCGCCCGGCGGGATCGACGCCGACAGCACGTTGAGCAGCGTCGTCTTGCCGCTCGCGGTGCCACCCGAGACGACGATGTTCTTGCGCGTCGTGACGCACCGCTCGAGGAACACCGCCATCCGCTCGGTCACGGTGCCGAACCGGACGAGGTCGTCGCGGCCCCAGTGGCGCTTGGGGAACTTGCGGATCGTGATGCACGTGCCGCGCACCGCCAGCGGCGGGATCACCGCGTTGACGCGCGAGCCGTCCTTGAGCCGCGCGTCGAGCAGCGGCGACGACTCGTCGATCCGGCGCCCCAGCGGCGTGACGATCCGCTCCAGCACCGAGCGCACGGACTCGTCGTCGGTGAAGTGCAGCGGCGTCGGCTGGATCTTGCCGCCGCGCTCGACGTAGATCCGGCGCGGGTCGACGACCATGACCTCGCTGATCGTGTCGTCGGCGAGGAGCTGCTCGAGCGGTCCCAGCCCGAGCGCCTCGTCGAGCAGCTCCTGCACGAGCAGGCCGGCATCGGTGCCCGCGGGCAAGAGGTGGTGCATCCCGCCGACGAGGCCCTCGAGCGACAGCCGGACCTTCGACCGCAGCAGGTGGTTGTTCATGCGGTCGCGCTCGAGCTTCACCAGATCGAGGTGATCGAGCAGCCGACGGTGGATCTCGCGGCGCAGCGCGGCGGACACGTCCGAGGTGCCCGGCGGCGGGGCGAGCGCGGCGCCGGCCTCGTCGCCGAGTGGCTCGGTCACCGACACCCAGAACGGCCCGACCGCGAGCCGGGTCGGCAGCGGGGCGTGGGTGGTCGAGCGGTGGACGAGCCGCCCGTCGACGCCGGTGCCGTTCGCCGAGCTGTCCGTGATCGACACCTGGGCGCCGTCGAGGCACAGCTCGACGTGGCGGCGCGACACCTCGGGCGAGCGCAGCACCAGATCGCACGCCGCGTCGCGGCCGATCACCAGGCTCTGGCCCGGCGCCAGCGCGAGCCGGCGCGCCGCGCCGTCGGGGCCCTCGACCTGCAGGTTCATCGCGCGCCTCCCGCCGCCGCGGCCGCCCCACCCGCGCCGACGACGTCGGCCAGCGGCGCCGCGCCGAACCCGCCGCGGAACTCGCGGAACGCGCGCAGCGCGGCGTCGACCCGACCACGGCCGGCCGCGTCGACCGCCTCCTCGACGCTCGGCACGATCACCAGGACGTTCTCGACCTTCTCGTGCTGGGTCTGCCGGGTCCCGAACAGGTAGCCGAGGACAGGGATCTGGGACAGCCACGGCCAGCCCGACCTCACCTGCGACCGGTCCTCGCCCTGCAGGCCGGCGAGCACGACCGCCTGCCCCAGCTCGAGGTTCACGACCGTCTCGACGGTCGTGACCTTGCGGCCGGGCAACCCGTCGGCGCCGGGGCCGCCGAGCGTCGCGACCTCGGCGCTGACGACCAGCTCGATCCGCCCCTCGCGCCGGTCGTAGCGCGGCTGGACCGTCGCGGTCGTGCCGTGCTGGATCTGCGACAGGCTCGCCGCGGTGCCGTTGGTGACCCGGACGTTGATCTCGCCGCCGCTGGAGAACGTGCCCGAGGCGCCGTTGGTGACGACGAACGAGGCGTGGCGCAGCACGCTCGCCCAGCCCTCGGACTCGGCGAGGTCGACCCGCGGCAGGACCTCGCCGGCGACGAGCGCGGTCGCGCTGGTGATCCGCGAGGTGCGGAGGTCGACCTCGGCGCTGAGCCCGACCGAGGCGCCGAGCGTGCCGGTGCCGGCGGTGGTGCCCGGCCAGGCCAGGCCGAGCTGCATCGTCCCGCCCTCGGACAGCTCGACGAAGTAGAAGTCGAGGCGCACGTTGTCGCGCGCCTTGACCACGTCGGGCGGCTCGTGCGGCCGCACCGTGATCCGGTAGTGGACCTCGCGCCCGTCCTCGAGGATCAACAGCAGCGTCGTCGTCCCCGGCGCGAGCGCGAGCACGACGAAGTCGCGCGCGTCCTTGCGCGGCAGCTTGAGATCGATCACGCCGGCGACGCCCTCGGAGTACTGCACGCCCGGCGGCGCCTCGATCGTCACCTGCTCGCCGACCTCGAGGTCGAGCGTGCGGTGCTCGATCGCGGCGTCTGACGCCGCGTCGCCTTGGGCGCGCGCCGGCGCGAGCCACAGCACGAGCACGCACGCCACCGCGAGCAGCTCAACGAACGGCTTCGATCGCATGCGGGCGCTCCTCGCGGGCGGGGGTGGACGCGGCGCCGGCCGGCGCGGCCGGGCGCTTGCGCTGCAGCTCGTCGCGGCGCTCGGGCAGCATCAGGTCCGGGCGCGACGCCTCGGGCAGGCCGTCGACGATCACGACGTCGTCGGGATGGCGCAGCGCCAGGGTCATCACGCCCTGGTCCTGGGCGAACGTCAGCACCTCGGCCTGGCGCGGCGTCACCGCCAGCGTCACGGTCGACAGCTTGAGCGACGGCGGCCGGTGGTCGTCGCGCGGGTCGCGCTCCGGGACCTCGTACGCCATGCCGACGTCGCCGCCGACCGCGAGCACCAGCAGGTTCTGGATGAGCGGCACGGTCGTCCGCCGCGCCGCGTCGCGGTCGATCGTCGTCAGGAACGCGTCGACGCGGTCCCCGGGGCGCAGCAGGCCCCCGAACGTCGAGGTGATCGACGCCGGCACGGCGAGGCCGCGCATGCCGGGCTGGATCGTCTCGGCCAGGGTCCGCGCGCTGCCGCCGGCGATCGACAGATCCGACCACAGCACCGCCTCGCTGGCGCGGACGCCGCGCGACACCCGCGAGCCGATCACGCGGCGCGCGTCGCCGGCGCGGATGTGGCGCGTCTCGAGGTACGCCACCGGGATCCCGCGCTCGGACAGCATCCCGGCGTCGAGCACGGCGCCGAACGGGATGTCCTGGTTGGCGACGAGGACGGCGACGCGGGGCCCGCCCGACGTCTCGCGCTCGAACCGGCGCTTGTAGACGACGAGCAGCGCGGCGCCGACGGCGGCGCAGGCGATCGCGGCGAGCAGGGCGTTGCGGTGCATGGAGCCTCCGGTCACAGCAGCAGGCCGACGGTGACGGTGGCGCCGGCGGCGTCGGGGCGGACGACGATCGCGGCGACGGCGTCGCCGCGGAACCCGTAGGCGACGCGACGCCCGTCGACCGACGCGACGTCGCGCAGCTCCCACCCTGCGGCCTCGAGCCCGGCGTGGTAGCCGGCGGCGACCGCCGCGGCGTCGGCGCCGTCGACGACGTAGACGACGACGCGGTAGGGGTGGTCGGGCAGCTCGACCGACAGGATCCGGCGCGCGGCGTCGGGCCGCGGCACGCCGTCGACGTCCGCGCCGGGCGCGTCGCCGCGCGCCGGGAACATCGCGCCGAGGTCGAGCTCGCGCAGCGTGGCGGTCACGACGTGCGCGCCGCGCGCGGTGCGGCGCGCGTAGGTGTAGACGAACGGCCCGAGCGCGCGCGCGTCGCCGCCGGCGACGAGCAGCTCGGCCGCGGCCACCAGCGCGCGCGGGCCGAGGTCGCGCAGCGCCGGGAAGCAGCCGACGAAGCCGCCCTCGGGCGCCCACGCCGCCAGCGTCGTCGACAGCGCGCCGCCGGCGTCGCCGCCGCACCGCGCCTCGGCGTCGCGCAGCACGACGTCGACCCCGGCCGCCACGCTCTCGGAGCGCACGGCGATCGCCGCGCCGTTGAGCGTCAGGGTGTGCTCGGCCGGCTGCGCGCCGGGCTCGCCGACGAGCTCGACCAGCGCCGGGCCGAGCCCGCCGAGCTGGTGGGTCAGCTCGGCGCGCGCCTGCGCGACCGAACCGCACACCACCAGCCCGGCGACGACGACGGCCAGGCCGCCGCCGCACGCGATCCGTCGCACGATCCGTCGCGGCGCTCGTCGCATCATCACAGGCCTCCGATCGAGCAGTAGGGCAAGCGGTGGTACGCGCAGGTCGCGACGAACACCGAGTAGTCGCGCCACGGGCCCTCGCGCTCCTGGCACATCCGGCTCTGGTGCGACTCGACCTCGATCGCGCCCCAGCCGAACGGGCGGGCCAGGCGGTCGCGGCTGGTGACGCGGAAGTCGCGGCCGTAGGGCCGGCGCAGCTCGTCGGCGAGGAACGGGAACACCTCGAGCAGCTCGAGCAGCGCGCCGCCGGAGGCGACGTCGAGCTCGGCGCCGTCGACCTCGCCCGGGCCGTCGACCTCGCACCCGGGCGGCACGCCCTCGCACTCGTCGGCGGCGAACCGCCAGGCGCAGTAGCGTCCGCGCTCGACCGTCTCGTCGTCGACGGTGTTGCCGCGCTCGATGAACAGCAAGATCATCCACAGCGTCGCGAGCACCGGGATGATCACCAGGGCCTCGACGTAGATCGCGCCGCGCTGGCGGCGCGCGGGCGAGCGGACGGGGCGGGGAGCGCGCGTCATCGGTGCACCTCGTGGAAGTAGCCGCCGTCGAGCCCGCCGAGGCCGGTGTCGCCGCCGGGCAGCCGCCACCGCCGCATCCGCGCCCGCCACTCCATCCGCCACAGCATCTCGTCCTCGTCCTGCGGGCCGTCGAAGTAGTACTCGGACTGCGCGACGGTGAGCCGGCTGATCTGGTCGCGGACCGAGGCGGCGCGGCCGTCGGGCTCGCCGCGCGACGCGACGCGGACGCCGCGCTCGCCGAGCGCGGGGAGCGGCTCGCCCAGCGCCGCGACGCGCAGCTGGAACGCGTCGCCGCCGAGCCGGCTGTCGGACATCTCGTACGGCGCGACGCCGTACATCAGACAGTGCGGCAGGATCGCCGCGGTCGAGAACCCGATGAACTTGCCGCGCACCGGGGCGGCGACGTCCTTGGACGCGACGAGCACCATGCCGAACGAGTACGGGAACGCGCGCTGGCACAGGTCCATCACGCTGCCCTCGCGGATCGGCATCGGATCGAGCTCCAGCGTCAGCTCGGGCGCGCGCACCAGGCCGAGCGCCGGCGGCTGGTACTCGGCGGCGACGCGGGCGTCGGCCTTGAGCAGCGCGATCGTCGGCAGGTCGTCGCGGATGCTGGCCTGGAGCGCGTCGGTCGCGCGGATCGCCGTGTCGGCGTCGGACTGGAACCCGGTGTAGCCGCCGAGCGCCTGCAGCATCACCGCGACCAGCGACGGGATCGTCCAGCCCAGCGCGATCAGCCGCCAGTAGCTCGACACGATCCACGCGATCGTCAGCGCGGCGCCGGTGATGATCGCCAGGTACGCGGTCATCGTCGCGGTGACCGCGAGCTTGATCATGTTGGACAGCGCGGCGAGGTTCATCCCGCGCGCGTGCATCACCGCGACGTCGTACGCGCCGGCGTCGGCGGCGTCGTTCATCCGCTCGTGGTGGCGGATCGTCTCGCCCGCGCCGAACACGTAGTAGAGCAGCCCGACCAGGAACACCGCGGCGAACAGCCCGACCACGAGGACGGCGCCGCGCGCGTCGCGCGCCAGGCCCGGGCGCGTGCGCTCAGTAGGCATAGCGGGCCCCCTGGTTGGGCAGCGTGGCCTGCTGGTGGAGCTCGATGTAGCGGCCGCCGCCGCGCGCACACAGCACCCACCGGCCGAGCGGGACGCCGCAGGCGAACCGGTGGGTGACCTCGACCGTGACGTCGGCCTCCAGCCCGACGCTCACGCCGTCCGGGAACCGGACCGTCGTCGCGCGATCGGCCGACGCCAGCGCGTCGCCGAGCCCGTCCTCGCCCAGCCCGACCGCGCGCTCGACCGTCCCCGACGCCGCGCTCAGCGCGGCCAGCGGGATCACCGCGGCCTGGCGGATCGCCTCGGCGCGGGCGCCGGTCGCGACGTTGCGCGGCGCGCCGCCGTACCACCGCGGGTCGTCGTCGAGCACGACCACCGCGGCGCGCACCGCGGCGTTGGCGGCGCGCTGGGTCACGGCCTTGCCGACGTAGATCAGCGCGAGCTGGACGAGGCACAGGATCAGCGCCAGCAGCGGCAGGAACACGACGAGGAACTCGACGTGGATCGCGCCCCGCTCGGTCCGCGCGCGCCGCATGGCTCAGCCCTGCCCCGCCGCGAGCCGGTCGAGCCCGAGCGACGCGCCCAGGCCGATCAGCACGAACACGCCGAGCCGCAGCGACATCATCGGGTGATGGAGCAGCGGGCGGCGGCGGTGCGCGGGCACCAGCGGGTTGACGACGAGGCGCAGCGTGTTGCGCAGCAGCGGCCCGAGGCCGCCGCGCGCCGCGCACACGACGAGCGCCCACGCCGCGGCGAGCGCGAAGGCGAACAGCTCGCCCTCGAGCCCGACGCCGGCGCCGACGATCGCGCCGATCGCGGCGAGCAGCTTGACGTCGCCGCCGCCGATCGCGTCGCGGCGAAACAGCACGTACGGCACCGCGCCGCACAGCACCGCGCCGAGCACGGACGCGACCGCGGCCGGCACGCCGCCGAGGAAGAAGTAGATGACCGGGGCGAGCGCGAGCGGCGGCACGGTGAGGCGGTTCGGGATCAGCCCGGTCCGCCAGTCGGTGAACGCCGCCGCGGCCGCGAGGGCCAGCGCGACGAGCGACGGGATCGCCTCGGTCATGGTCGCCTCAGATCCCGTCGACGTTGCCGGACTGCTCGGTGAACTTGTTCATGACGCTCTCGCCGAACGTCTGGACGCCGGCGATCACGACGAACGCGATCAGCGCGACCATGATGAGCAGCTCGACGAAGTCGGTGCCGCCGCGCTGGTCCTTGCGGAGGCTCTTGCGCCGGGCGCGGGGGCGGGGCTGGAGGCTGGTCTGGGTCTTCATCTCGATCTCTCCTGTTGCGGTTGCCTTGGGGTTCACACCACGGGGGAGGTCAGCACCGCCTGCAGGTGGTGGTACTGGCCGAGCATCGGCAGGCCGATCAGCACGATCGCCGTCGCCACCACGATCCCGACGAGCGCCACGAGGACCAGGTACTCGACGTGGAGCACGCCGCGCTGATCTGGTCCGAGGCAGGTCGCTTCGCTCCTCCGCATGTCGCGCACCGCTTCAGCAACCGACGTGCCCGCCGCGCGCCGCGCGAAACCGCGCGGTTGCGCGCCCGCGGCGGCCTGGCTGACTGGTCGAGCGAGCACCACCTGCCTGCTGCGGCGGGCACCGTGACGACCGCGCGGGCCCCACGATCTGCCGCGATCGCGCGCGCTGCGCGCCGGTCTATCGATGACGGTCGGCACGGGACGTGCTGAAGCCCGGGTCGATGACGCCCCAGGCCGACGATGACGACGACGATGACGACGCGACGATCATCACCGCGCCGGCGTGGCTCGCCGCGCAGGCGCCCGCGCCGCCCGACGCGCCCGCGCCGCCCGACGCGCCCGCGCCGCCCGACGTGCCCGCGCCGCCCGACGCGCCC
>WYBA01000207.1 GCA_011526095.1 Myxococcales bacterium
CGGTCTCCCGGACGGTCGTGGGACGCGCGCCACGCCACGGCGCCTGGCACCGCCACGCCGCCGCCGTCTCGCGCGTCCGCGGTGGGCTCGTCGGGCTGGCGCTCGCGGCGCCGAACGCCCGCGCACTTGGGGCCTCAATGGTGTGCGGCGACGCGAGCCACGACTGTCGCCATCGTCGCGCGCGCCTTCCTCGTCGTCGACGCATTCTGCGCAGCCCTCTGATCGGAGCTGAGCCTGTCGAAGGAACTTGGCGATCCTGCGGGCTTGGAGGCTGTTCGTCAGGAGCCGCCGCCCGTCGCTTCGCACCGTCCGCTGGCGCTGGCTCGGTCAGTTCCGCTCGCCCCACGCCTTGCCTTATCTGACCAGCATTGGGCCTAGCTAACCGAGGCGGAGCGCCTCGATCTCCGCCACCAGCGCCGCTGCGACCCGCGCGCACCCGCCCGCCTGGCGCGTCACCGCGTGCGACGTCTCGATCTCGATCCCCGCGTAGCGCGCGCCGTCGCCGCTCGCCGCGGCCTCACCGCGCAGCGACGTCACCAGCGCCGGCTCGACGCCCTTGTAGGGCTGGTTGGCGCGCACGTTCAGCCCGGCGCGCTTGAGGCCGAACACCAGCCGCTCCGCCAGCTGCGCCTCGAACGCCGCGGCCGGGTCGTAGAGCACGCCGACGTCGAACTGCCTCCGCTCGGGGTCGAGCTCGGGCGCGAACGAGTGCGACGACACGTGCAGGCACCGCCCGCCGTCCCGCAGCCGCGCGCGGACGTCGCGCCGCACCGCGTCCCAGTACGGCGTGTGGAGCAGCGCGAGCCGCGCCGCGCGCTCGGCCGCGGTCAGCCCCGCGTTGCCCGGGACCTCGGCGCCGTAGCTCACCACCGGGATCACGCCGTCGTGATCCGCGGGCCGGTTGAGGTCGACGTACATGCGCGAGAACGCGCCGGCGTGGACCGGAAGCCCGAGCGCCTCGCCGATCCGCGCCGCGATCTCGTAGGCGCCGTGGTCCCAGCTCGCCTGGCCGCGCAGCACCTCGCCCGGCACGCCGAGATCCTCGCCGGGCGGCAGCGTCCACGACGCGTGCTCGCAGCTCAGGACGACGCCGATCACGGGCACGGCGCTCAGAAGCTGTCGTCCGCGACGTCCATCAGCGCCAGGTCGCCCGCCTCGATGATCCGCCGCGCCAGCCCGGCGCCCGGCAGGATCTCCTTGCAGTAGAACCGCGCCGCCGCGATCTTGCCGGCGTAGAACGCCTGGTCGGCCTCGGTCGCGCCGGCGAGCTTGCCCTGCGCCACCGCCGCGTTGACGCACAGCCGCCACCCGATCACCAGCTCGGCCAGGACCGCGAGGATGCGGTTGCCCTGGAACCCGACGTGGTACGGCGACTGGCCGAGCTTGCCGAGCATGCCCATGAAGATCGCGCCGACCTCGCCGAGCGCCTTCTGCAGCGCCGCCTGCTCCGACGCCAGCTCCGGCGGCAGCGCCGCCGCGGTCTTCTCGATCTCCTTCATCAGGGCCTGCAGCGTCTTGCCCTGATCGCGCACGACCTTGCGGAACACCAGGTCGAGCGCCTGGATGTGGGTCGTGCCCTCGTACAGCGTGTCGATCTTCTGGTCGCGGATGTACTGCTCGATCGGATAGTCCTGGCAGTAGCCGGAGCCGCCGAAGCACTGCAGGCTGACCGACAGCAGCTCGTAGACCTTCTCCGACGAGTAGCCCTTGATCAGCGGCAGCAGCAGGTCGTTGAGCGCGTCGGCCGCCTTCGCCTCGCTGCCCGTGTGGCCGCCGAGCAGCTCGACCTGATCCTGGATGCTCGCCGTCCACAGCACGAGCGCGCGCAGGCCCTCGGCGAACGCCTTCTGCAGCATCAGCATCCGGCGCACGTCCGGGTGGCGGATGATCTCGACCCGCGGCGCGGCCTTGTCGGCGGCCTTCAGCAGGTCCGCGCCCTGCTTGCGCAGCTTGGTGTACTCGAGCGCGTTGAGGTACGCGGTCGACAGCGTCGCCATCGACTTGGTGCCGACGCCCATCCGCGCGTACTCGATCACCTGGAACATCTGGCGGATGCCGTCGTGGACCTCGCCGACGAGCAGGCCGCGGCACGGCGCGTCCGCGCCGAGCGTCAGCTCGCACGTCGACGACGCCTTGATCCCCATCTTCTTCTCGAGCTTGGTCACGACCACACCGTTGCGCGCGCCGAGCGAGCCGTCGGCCTCGACCCAGAACTTGGGCACGATGAACAAGGACAGCCCCTTGGTGCCGGGCCCGGCGCCCTCGGGCCGCGCCAGCACCATGTGGACGATGTTCCTGGGCTGATCGAAGTCGCCGTTGGTGATGAACCGCTTGACGCCCTCGAGCAGGTACTCGTCGCCGGCGACGTGGCGGGCGCGGGTGACGCCGGCGCCGACGTCGGAGCCGGCGTCCGGCTCGGTCAGCACCATCGTGCCGCCCCAGTGCTCGCGGATCATCGCGTCGACGTAGCGCGCCTTCTGCGCCGGCGTGCCGAGCTTGTCGATGATCTTCGCCATGAAGTTGCCGAGGATGTAGAACGTCGCGGCCGCGTTGCTGCCGGCGAGCAGCTCGAACGCCGCCCACGCCACCGACGGCGGCGCGCCGTAGCCGCCGAGGTGCTCGGGCAGCTCGAGCTTGTTCCAGCCGCCCTCGTAGAACGCCGCCAGCGCCTTCTTCATCCCCGGCGGCAGCGTGACGTCGCCGCTGGCGCTCAGCGTCAGCGGGACCTGATCGCCCTCGACGAACGCCGGCGCGAAGTGCTGCTGCACGAACTCCTCGAGCCCGACCAGCGCCTCGCGCGCGGTGTCCGCGTCCATCGACGCGAACGGCCCCTTGCCGAGCGTGGTCCTGCCGATGTCGAGGACCTCGAACAGGTTGAAGAACGTGTCGCGCAGGTTGCTCTTGTAGTGGGCCGACGTCGTCATCGCGCCCACTCTACCCAAAAAAGCCAGACCCGCGCGCGCCGGTCAGGGCGGACAGCCGACGGTGCCGGTCTGAGTGAGGTTCTGGGTCGGCAACTGCGTCACCGCGCCGCCGGCCGGGACGTTGAACAGCGGGTTACGGGTCCAGCAGGCGAGCCCGCCGACCTGGCCGGTGATCGTCATCTGGTACTGCCCCGCGGGGAGCACCGGCGCGACCGAGACCTCCTGATCCTGCGCGATGCACGGCCCCGGCGCCGGCGCCGAGCAGCTCGTCGTGTACGTCGTCGCCGGCAGCGACGCGCCGGCGGCGATGTCGAACGTCGCCTCGACGCACGCGCCCGCCCGGGTGAGCACGATCGCCATGGCGTCGATGCCCGCGCCGCCGTCGCCGGTCGGCGTGCAGTTGCCCTGCCCGCCCGCCGAGATCAGGAACCGGAACCCGCCCTCGGCGTCGACGTCGAACGCGGCGTCGCCCAGCGGCGTGTCCTGGCCCGCGGCGACGGTGACGTTGGGGTACACGACCTCCTCCCCGAGCATCCCGCCGGTCCCGGCGAGCGTCACGGTGATGTCGTAAACGCCCGGCGCGATGTCCTCGATCTGGCCCTCGCCGCTGCTGCACGACAGCACGTCGGTCGTGCCAAACGGCTGGTCGTCGGGCACGATCGCCAGGGTGACCGTCGTCGCCGCGACCTCGGAGCAGGTCTTCGGCGCGCCGTCGTCGGCGATCGACCAGGTGAGGCTGACCGAGCCGGCCGGCAGCTCGGCGTCGTAGGTGCCCGCGTCGAACGGGCTCGCGTCGTCTCCGCAGGCGGCGAGCCAGCCCAGCGCCACGCCCGCGCACAGCCAGCAGGTCCTCAGCTTTGCCATCCTGCCATCGTAGACGATGGCGACTCGCGGGTCAGCCCGGCCCGGTCAGCGCCTTGCTCATCTTGACGAAGTGCAGCGGCCGCTTGGCGTCGCGGTGGGTGTACGGCGCCGTCCCGACCTCCTGGTAGCCGAGGCTCCGGTACCACGACCCGAGCTCCTCGCGGAGGTTGATGATCTGCAGGTCCATCGCGGTGCAGCCGCGCGCCGCGCACAGCGCCTCGGCGAGGGCGACCAGCCGGCGGCCGAGCCCCAGGCCCTGCAGGTCGGGGTCGACCGAGAGCATGCCGAGGTAGCCGCGCGCGCCGTCGGCCTGATTCGCCCGCACGTACACCGCCGCCGCGAGCCCGCCGCCGACGCGGTCGATCACGAGGAAGTCGCCGCGCTGGTCGAGGTCCACGAGCTCCGGCTCGCTGGTGCGGTCGCCGTCGACGAACGCCGCCTCGATCGCGTACGCGCGGTTGATCAGGCGCGCGAGCGCGGCGACGTCGGACGGGCCCGCGGCGCGCGCGCTGATCGACACACGGCCGTGCAGCGCCGGTTCCCCCGCCGCGCTCGTGGATGCTTGCATGGCCGATCGCATAGCAGATCGGTCGGACAGCGGGCGCGACTTCTGCCAGCGGTGCGCGGTCAGCGCGGTCAGCACGGTCAGCAGCCGGGGGCGACGGTCCGGACCGTGGCGGGCGAGCCGATCCCCGGCGCCGCGAGGTACGCGCCGAATCCGCCGAGCCCGCGCAGGTGGGTCTCGAGCCACGCCACCGTCACGCGGCGGGTGATCGTCAGCACCGTCGCGTCCGGGGTCTGCCCGGTCTGGCAGAACAGGCACGCCAGCCCGCACGAGCTGCGATCGTCGACCCAGTCGGTGTGATCGGCGTTGGCGATCGTGACCTCGAGCGCGGCCGGCGCATCGCACGCGCCGGTGAAGAACTGCTGGAAGTTGTCCGCGGTCGGCGCGCACGCCTGGCCGCCGATCCCGGCGGTGCCATCGGTGGTCTCGCCGAGGACCGCGAACGGCACGTCGAGCTGGCCGATCGTCTCGGGGCACACCGACGTCGAGCCGTCGGCGATCGGCGGCAGCGCGTCGACCGGATCCCACGCCACGACCGCGTCGATGCGGGCGTCGAGGATCGCGGCGATCACGCTGACCTTGCCGCCCATCGAGTGGCCGGCGACGGCGATCCGCGTCGCGTCGACGCGCGCGGTGATCGGCCCGCCCGCGGCGGTCGCCCAGTCGATCAGGTCGCCGATCTCGGCGCCCTTCTCCTGGTGGTTGCCCGAGGTGTAGTCGTGGATCAGCACGACGTAGCCCCAGCTCGCGAGGTGGCGGCAGGTGTCCTCGTAGTTCGCCTTGCCGATCTGGAACCCGGTCGACACGATCACCAGCGGGAACGGGCCCGCCGCCGGCGTCGCGCCGCTGTCGGTCGACGGCGAGTAGACCGTCACCGCGGCGTTGCCGAGCTCGGTCGCGGCGCTCGTGTTGGTGGCGTGGACGTCCCACGTGCCGGGCATCCCCGGATCGGTGACGGCGCCGCCGCCGTCGGGCAGCGACGCGTCGATCGGCGGCGTGGCGCCGTCGGGCGCGGTCGGATCGGCGTCGATCGTCCCGGCGCTCGCGTCGGGCGCGTCGTCGTCATCGCCGTCGTCGTCGCTGGCGCTGCCCTGGCCACAGGCGCACAGGGCCACCGCCGCGGCGGCGGCCCACACGGTCATCATCGTCCTGGTCATCGGCTACCTCTCGTCGTCGGAACCGCGGGCTCCCCTCCGGGTTGTCGGCGACGCCGCGGCGCGCGCGGCGATGGGTAACGGTCAGCTCGGCGGCGACTTGGGCGGCCGCTGCCCGACCGCCGCGAGCTCCTCGAGCACGAGCTTGGCGCGCATCGCGACCACCAGGCGCTCGCCGAGCGAGGTGGCGAGGCGCGCGACCTCGTCGAGCGGGATCGCGGGCAGGCGCGCGCCGGCGAGCACGCGGCGGCGGAACATGTCGATCTCGAACCGCGCGAGCGCACGGATCGCGTCGGTGTAGGGCCCGAGGATCTCCATCGGGAACAGGTCGCCGAGGCCGCGCTGGCGGGTCTCGCCGATCACCTCGAGCAGATCGAGGTCGTGGCCGGTGTAGACCGCGTCGCCGCTGCGGAACGCGGCGGGGTTGAGCAGCCCGAGCTGCTCGAGCATCGCCAGATCCTCGGCGCTGATCGCCAGGTTGGCCAGCACGTCGGCGCGCGTGCGCCGGCGCTGGGCGTCGCCGCGCCGCTTGCGGCCCTCGGCCGAGCCGGCGCGCACCGCCGGGGCGAGCGCGCCGAGCTGCCGCCGCTGGAGCTCGTCGAGGTCGGCGCGGATCTGCGACGACGGCGCGGGCTCGAGCAGGTCGGCGATCAGCTTCAGCGGCAGGAACCGCTCCTGCTGCAGCTCCTTGATCACCTTGACGCGGTCGGCGAGCCGGGCGTCGTAGTACGCCATGTTGCGGCTCGTGCGCTGGTGCGGCTCGGGCAGCAGGCCCTCGCGCATGTAGTGCTTGATCGTGGGGCCGGGGACGCCGGACAGGCGGGCGAGGTCCGAGATCTTGACGAGCTGGACCTCGGGTTCGGCGGAGCGGCGGCGCGCGGGCACGTTCCGGACCCTACGTGGGCGCGCCGCGGAGTTGAAGTAGAAAGTGCGACTTTCGATATCGGCCGAGTGGGCCGATCCGGCCGATCTCCCCGCCGAAGGTGGGCAGCCGTCGGGAGGCTACCGACCTTCGGACAGGTACAGCCGCTCGCGGCGGTCGGCCATCGCCACGTGCACCAGCACGATGGCCGTCCCGATCGTGTAGTCCGCCACCCGGCCGGCGATTCGCGTCATCAGGTCCAGCATGATCGTCATCCTACGAGCCGACCTCGGCCGGCACCGTTTCGAGAGGGTTTCGCGTCAGTGAATCTTCATCGTCGGTCGACGCGAGCCGGCGTGGGCACCGCGCCGAAGGCGCGGGAGCGCCGGGAGCGAGCGCTTCTTCGTGGCGCGCCGGTGCCGGGCGCGTGGCGGCGAGCGCCGCGCGCGCGGCGTCGGCGGCAGGCCGCCACGAGCCGCGCGCGACCCGCACCCAGAACACCGTCGCGCCCAGGATGATCTCCGCCGCCAGGCCGATCCAGCCGCCGGCCGCGCCCCACCCGGCCCGGATACCGAGCAGGTAGGCGGTCGGAGGCGTGAGCGCCCAGGCGGTGAGCACGCCGACGACCGCGGCGAACTTCACGTCACCGGCGCCGCGCAGCACGCCGCGAGCGATCACGTTGGCCGCGTCGGCGAGCAGGAACACCAGCCCGACGTGGACCAGCGCGGTCGCGGTGGCGGCGACGTGGACGTCGTCGGCCATCGCGCTGACGATCGCGCCGCCGCCGACGCCGAGCACGACCGTGCACGCCGCGGCGTAGGCGAGCCCGAGCGCGAGCGCGCGCCACGCGACCCGCCGCACCAGCTCGAACCGGCCGGCGCCGACCGCCTGCCCGACCAGCACGCTCGCCGCCTCGGCGATCGCGTGGGCGGGCAGGAAGCTGACGTTGACGACCTGGAGCACGAGCTGGTGCGCCGCGCCGTCGGCGGACGACATCCCGGCGACGACCGCGGTGAGCAGCAGGAACGAGCCGACCTCCATCACGAACTGCAGGCCGGTCGGCGCGCCCTGGGCCCACACCGCGCGCGCCGCGACGGGCCGCCACCGCAGCCGGACCAGCCGCGCGCGCGCCGGCCACGCCAGCACCGCGAGCTGGGCCGACTCGCCGACGACGGTGGCGAGCGCGGCGCCCGCGACGCCGAGGTCGAGCCCGATCACGAGCACCGCGCACAGCACGATGTTGAGGACGTTGCCGACGATCGACGCGCGCATCGGCGTGCGCGCGTCGCCCTCGCCGTAGCGGGTCTCGCGCAGCGCGCAGTACGCCAGCATCAGCGGCGCGCTGAGGATGCGCAGCCGCAGGTACGCCTGCGCGAACGCGCCGGCGGCGGGCGAGGCGCACAGCCCGGCGGCGAGCGGCGCGAGCAGCCAGCCGCCGACGAGCGCGACGCCGCCGAGGCCGAGCGCGAAGCCCACGCCGGCGCCGAGGTAGTCGTCGACCAGCTCGTCGCGGCCGGCGCCGCGCGCCTGCGCGACGACGGTCTTGATCCCGCGCAGCATGCCGATCGCGAAGCACAGGAGCGCGAACGCGACGACGCCGGCGAGGCCGACGCCCGCGAGCTCGTCGGCGCCGACGCTGGCGACGAACAGGGTCCCGCACAGCGTCATCGCGCTGTACGAGAGGGTGGAGACGGTGATCGGCCAGGCGAGCCTGACCAGCTCCCGTGTCGGCCGGGCGGCCCACACGGCGGGGAGACTTTCTTCGAGTGCAGCAGACATGACGCCCCTGGCGCGGCACGAGCGTGCGGCGCGGGTGGAGAGGAGGGTCGACGGCGCATGGCGGTCGACCACGGTCGGGCGACGCCCGAGCGCTGGCGCTCGGGCACTTTCGGGGGCGCCCGCGGCTGGCCAGGTCTTCAGGACCTCTTCAGGTCCCGGAGATGTTCCGGGTCAGGTCGGCCAGCTGGAGCTGACCGGTCGCCAGGAACCCGTGCCACCGCGGGCGCGCGCAATATCGACGACGCAGGACAGGGTCTGCGAGCGGTCGACGTGCGGCGTGGGCGTCATGGCAGTCATGGTTCGAGGCTCCGTACCTTTGGTGGTGCCACAACCCGCGCCCACCGGTCAATGTTCCCGTCGACGGCGCCTTTGTGCGTGCGACCGCGCGCACACGGTCCGGAACATGGACGGCGCACGGACACGGCGAAATCTTCTCGCGCGGTTGTGCGTCTGAACCGAGCGATGACGATCCGCGCCGCGCTGCTGTACCTGATCGCCGCTGGGCCGTGTGTGCTGGCGTGCGCGGAGGCGCAGTCGGAGCCCGAGCGCGGGCAGGCACAGACGCGGGCGACGAAGGCGGCAGGATCGGGCACAGGGTTCGGCACGGGCACGGGCACGGGCACGGGCACGGGCACGGCGGCGACGGCCGAGACCACGCTCGGAGATCCCGCCGAGACGGGCACGATCACGGCGGTGCACCTCGTCTCGCGCGTCGGCGCCGACGGCGTCGCCGACGACCGCCCCAAGCGCGCGCTCGCCGCCGACGGCGTCACGCTGTTCGCCGTGGTCGAGGTCAAGATCGGCAAGCGGCGCCACTACTTCAGCGACGCCGGCGCGATCCGGCTGCGCGGCAAGCAGGTCGCGACGCGCCCGCTGGCCGAGGCGCCCGCGTTCACCGTCGCGTGGCAGCGCGTCGAGCCGACCACCGCCGACATGTCGAACGAGGCCAGCGGCTCGTTCCGGTTCGAGCTGATCGACTACGCGACGACCGCGCTCGCCGAGGGCGTCGGCTCGCTCCCGGCGGATGTGCGCCCGACGCTCACGCCCGACCACGGCGACGGCGGCGGCCCCGGGATCGGGACCATGCGCTACCGCGTCGTCGTGACGCAGGACGGGCGCACGCTCGCCACCGCCGGCCCCGAGGCGCGCCGCGGCCGCGGCTCGGGCGGGCTCACCGACGCCGTCCACCGCGTGTCGCTGCGGCGCGACGACACCTACCTCGGGATCCTGACCGAGATGTACGGCCAGCCGTACATCTGGGCGTCCGCCGGCACGACCGCACGCACCCACCAGAGCGAGCGGCTCGAGGGCTCCGACTGCGCCGACTTCGTCGTCTACGGCGCGCGCCGGATGGGCAAGGACATCCCTTACGTCTGGTCCGGCGGCCTGGGCCCGTACACGAAGCTGCTCGGCAAGGGCGAGGTCGGCGACGACGGCGTCTACCGCGACCGCGACGGCGACCCGCTCGCGTTCCCGCGCCCGGGTGACCTGATCGTGTTCCCGCGCCACGTCGGCGCGGTGGTCGAGGATCGCGGGACGATCGGCGTGCTCGACGTCGAGGACGTCCTGATGCACACGCTGTTCGACTCGCCCAAGGAGCAGCCGCTGCGCGACTCGGGCTACGCCGAGCGCCCGGTCGAGCTGCGCCGATGGAAGTGACCCGGCGCCGGACGGCGCGCCGTCTGGGCGGGGTGGGTCCCGTCGAGCCGCGCTCGACGGGCGGGGCGGCGAGCCCCGTGTGGCGACTCAGACCAGGTCCTCGTCGGGATCGATCCGGTTGATCACCAGGCCGCTGGCGAGCTTGGGGAAGAAGTAGGTCGACTTCTGCGGCATGACGTCGCCGACGTCGGCCACGTGCATGACCTGCTCGACCGGCACCGGGCTCATCAGGAACACCGCCTGCGTCCCCGGCGTCGCGGTCTCGGCCAGCGCGAGCGCGGTGTCCTTGACGTAGCGCAGGTGGGTCTGCGCCTCCTGCGCCGCCGCGGTCATGCCGAGCAGGCGCTCGAACACCAGCCCGTGCAGCAGCGTGACGTCGAGCCGCGCCACCGCCGGCGCGCCCAGCCCCAGCGTCTTGACGTTGACGTGCGGGGCCAGCGTCAGCCGCCAGCCGTGCGCCTCGCCCGGCAGCGCCATGACGATCGCCGGCTGGTGCTGCTCGGTCGAGCCGAGCGCCGCGCGCACCGCCGCCGGATCGCGCCCCGCCCCGTCGATCTTGTCGACCAGGAAGTGGGCGCGCGCGGCGTCGAGGAACGCCGCCGGGGCGAACGTGGCCAGCCCGTGCAGCACGCGGTGGGTCGGCAGCACGACCAGCCCCGGCTGATCGACGTTGCACAGGAACATCGTGCCGTACTGCGCCGCCGAGTACGTCGACAGCGCGCCGCGCGCCTCGAGCTGCTCGCGCAGCGCCAGCATCGTCTCGTAGCGATGGTGGCCGTCGGCGATGTAGAGCTTCTTGGGCGCCATCACGTGGCGCAGCTTGCCGATCGCCTCGGCGTCGGACACGCGCCACAGCCGGTGCAGCGTGCCGTCGGCGGTGCGCGCCTCGAGCGTGGGCGCCTCGCGCTCGGCCTTGCGGAACAGCCGGTCGGCCTCGCCCGCGGCGTCGCGGTAGAGCGTGAAGATCTGCGACAGGTGCGCCGACGTCGCCTGCATCAGCGCCAGCCGGTCCTGCTTGGGCGCGGCCAGCGTGCGCTCGTGCGGCAGGATCACGCGGTCGCTGAACGGGTGGAGCCGGACGGCGGCGATGAACCCCGCGCGCGTGATCTCGCGGTCGCCGAGGTCGGCGTGGCGGAACACCTGGTGGTAGCGATAGACCGCGCGGTAGGGGTCGCGGCGCAGCACGCCGGAGGCGAGCCAGGCGTCGAGCGTGCGCGCCGCCGCGGCGTAGCGATCGCCCCCTGCCCCGGCCGCGGCCCCCTCGGGCGTGGCCGCGTCGGCCTCGGGCAGGATCAGCCGCACGACGTTGTGCGGATCGGCGGCGGCCAGGCGCGCGCGCTCGGCGGCGTCGATCACGTCGTACGGCGGCGCGATCACCTTCGCCGGGTCGACGCGCGCGGGGTCGTAGAGGATGCCGCGCAGCGGGGCGATGTCGGGCATGCCCCGGTTGTAGCGTGATCAGGCGCCGCGCAGGCCGAGGTCGCGGCGGTACTGCATGCCGTCGAACCGGATCCGCTCGACCGCGCCGTAGGCGCGCGCCCGCGCGCCCGCGACGCCGTCGCCGAGCGCGGTGACGCCGAGGACGCGCCCGCCGGCGGTGACGAGCCGGCCGCCCTTGCGCGCGGTCCCGGCGTGGAACACGACGAGGTCGTCGCCCTCGTCGATCGCGTCGGGCCCGTCGAGCCCGCCGATCGCGTCGCCGGTGCGCGGCGCCTCGGGGTACCCGGCCGAGGCCAGCACGACGCACACCGCCGCGCGCGGATCCCACGCCAGCGCGCCCTCGGGCATCGCCCCGACCGCGGCGCCGGCGAGCACCGCGCCGAGGTCCCCCGACAGGCGCATCATCACCGGCTGCGTCTCGGGGTCGCCGAACCGGCAGTTGTACTCGAGCGTCCACGGCGTCCCGGCGCGGTCGATCATCACGCCGGCGTAGAGCACGCCGCGGTAGTCGATGCCCTCGGCGGCCAGGCCGCGCACGGTCGGCTCGAGGATCTCGGCGCGGATCCGCGCGAGCGCGGCGTCGGACACCCACGACGGCGACACCGTGCCCATGCCGCCGGTGTTCGGCCCGCGATCGCCGTCGAAGATCGTCTTGTGATCTTCCGCGGCGGCGAGCACCTCGAGTCGCGCGCCGTCGGTCAGCGCGAGCACCGAGACCTCGCGCCCGACGATCTTCTGCTCGATCACCAGGCGGTCGCCGGCGGCGCCGAACCGCTTCTGCTCGAGCATGTCGCGCGCCGCCGCGCGCGCCTCGTCGACCGTCGCGCACACGACGACGCCCTTGCCGGCGGCGAGGCCGTCGGCCTTGACGACGACGTCGGCGCCGAGCTCGTCGATCGCCCGGTCGGCCTCGGCGATCGAGCCGCACACGCGGAACGCCGAGGTCGGGATGCCGTGGCGCGCGAACAGCTCCTTGCTGAAGATCTTCGAGCCCTCGAGCCGGGCGCCGTCGGCGCCGGGGCCGAACGTCGGGACGCCCGCGGCGCGCAGCCGGTCGGCCAGCCCCGCGACCAGCGGCGCCTCGGGCCCGACGACGACGAGGTCGACGCCGAGCCGCACCGCGAGCGCGACCTGGCCGTCGAGGTCGCCGACGCCGACGTCGTGGCAGGTCGCGACCGCCGCGATGCCCGGGTTGCCCGGCGCGGCGTGGACGGCGTGGCCGCCGCGCGCCATGCGCCACGCCAGCGCGTGCTCGCGACCACCGGAACCGACGACGAGGATCTTCATGGCGCTCCGTGCTGTGGAAGGGCCCGCGCGGGGCCGACCGTCGTGGCGACGTCCTGGCGCTAGTGCCGGAAGTGCCGCATCCCGGTGAACACCATCGCGATGCCGTGCTCGTCGGCCGCGGCGATGACCTCCTCGTCGCGGACCGAGCCGCCGGGCTGGATCACCGCGGTCGCGCCGGCGCGGGCGAGCACGTCGACGCCGTCGCGGAACGGGAAGAACGCGTCCGAGGCGACCGCGCTGCCCGCGAGCGGCGTGCGCGCCTTGAGCTCGGCGATCTTGACCGAGTCGACCCGGCTCATCTGGCCGGCGCCGATGCCGATCGTCGCGCCGTCCTTGCAGAACACGATCGCGTTGGACTTGACGTGCTTGGCGACGCGCCACGCGAAGTCGAGGTCGGTCAGCTCGGCGGCGGTCGGCGCCCGCCTGGTCACGACCTTGGCCGCGCGCGCGCCGACCAGCCCGGTGTCGGCGGTCTGGATCAGCGCGCCGCCTGACACGGTGCGCACCGTCCACGCGTGGCCGCCGGCCTTCGGCGCCCACTCGCCGTGCGCCGCCACCAGCCGCAGGTTCTTCTTCTGGCCGAGCACCGCACGGGCGCCCTCGGAGAACCCCGGCGCGACGACGCACTCGAGGAACGTCTCGACCAGCAGCGCCGCGAGCGCCTCGTCGACCTCGCGGTTGACCGCGACGATCCCGCCGAACGCCGACACCGGGTCGGCGTCGCGGGCGCGGACGTAGGCGTCGACGCAGCTCGCCGCCGTCGCGACGCCGCACGGGTTGTTGTGCTTGATCACGACCGCGGCCGGCTCGCCCAGCTCGAGGCACAGCCCGAGCGCGGCGTCGAGGTCGAGGATGTTGTTGTACGAGAGCTGCTTGCCGCCCAGCACCTCGGCGCCGGCGATCGTCGGCCGGCCGGCGATCGCGCCGCCCAGCGGGGACGACGCGTCGGCGTAGAAGGCCGCCTGCTGGTGCGGGTTCTCGCCGTAGCGCAGGTCGTAGAGCCGGCGCCACTGCCACGACGCGACGTCGGGCAGCGGGCGCCGCGCCGGCGCGGCGTCGCGGGCGTCGGCCGCGGCGTCGTCGATCGAGCCGAGGAACGCGGCGATCGCGGCGTCGTACGCCGCGGTGTGGGCGAACGCCTTGCGCGCCAGCGCCAGCCGGCGCGGCCCGCCGAGCGCGCCGCCGCCGGCGCGCAGCTCGTCGACGATCGCGCCGTAGTCGGCAGGGTCGACGACGACCGCGACCCGCTCGTGGTTCTTCGCGGCCGAGCGCAGCATCGACGGCCCGCCGATGTCGATGTTCTCGATCGCGTCGGCCAGCGTCACGTCGGGCTTCGCGATCGTCGCCTCGAACGGGTAGAGGTTGACGACAACGAGGTCGATCGCCGCGATGCCGTGCGCGGCCATCTCCGCCTGGTGCTCCGGCGTCGGCCGCCCGAGCAGCCCGCCGTGGATCTTGGGGTGCAGCGTCTTGACGCGCCCGTCGAGGATCTCGGGCGCGCCGGTGTACGCCGCGACCTGCACCACCGGCAGGCCGGCGCCGGTCAGCGCGGCGGCGGTGCCGCCGGTGGACAGGAGCTCGACGCCGAGCTCGTGGAGCGCGCGGGCCAGCTCGACCAGGCCGCGCTTGTCGGAGACGGAGAGCAGGGCACGCCGGATCATGCGGCCTGATACTCCGTCGGCGACGACGCGGTCAAGGTGTGGCGGCGGGGGTGTGGCGCGATCCGGTGCCGCCGGATCGTGGGGCGCCCTGCCCTCACCGCCGCGACGCGCGGTCAGTTGGCGTCGTCGTCGCGGCCGGGCTGGAGCAGCGCCGCGCCCAGCTCGTCCGGCGACGGCGAGGACATCTTCAGCTTGATCAGCCCGCGGACCTCGACCTGGCGGATGCGCTCCCGCGTCAGGTTCATGATCTCGCCGACCTCCTCGAGGGTGATCCCGCCGCGCTCGGCGACGTCGAGCGCGCAGGTGTCGTGGAGGTCCCACGGCTCGAGGTCCGGGAAGTTGATCTTGATCGAGCCGGTCTCCGGATTCACGTCGAGGTAGAGGTGGTGCTTGCACGCCACCCACGGGCACGGGCGCGCCTCGCCCCGGCACTCGGCGCGGGTCTGCGGCCGCGGCACGTCGACCGGCGGGTACATCAGCGCCCCGACCCGCAGCTCCTCGCGGGTGAGCCGCTTCATCGCGATCGTCTTCGACCGCGGGCGGGTGCGGCGGCGCCGGCGCCGGACCTTGCGGCTGACCTCGGGCGGCTCGGCGTCGCCGGACGCGCTGGTGCGCGCGGCGCCGCCGCCGTCGGCGTCGTCGGCGTTGTCGCCGTCGTCGCCGTCGTCGCCGTCGTCCTGGTCGTCATCGTCGTCGTCGAGGTCGTCGCCGTCCTCGTCCTCGGCGTCAGCCTCGGTGGCGGCGAGCAGCTCCTCGTCCTGATCCTCTTCGTCGTCGTGGCGCATGGTGATCCTCCGGGTCGTCGGGTGGCCTCGGGCGCGGCCAGCTACAGCAGGTCCTCGGCGCTCCCCGCAGCGCCGGTTCGACGGATTCGGTCGGTCGCGGGCGCGGACACCCGCCGGGCCAGGTCCTCGAGCCGCCGCATCACGTCGTCGGCGACTCGCCGCGCGTCCCCCAGGTCGCGGCCCAGGGTCTTGCGCACGCCCGGGTCGTCGTGCGACGCGGCGTCGCGCTCGAACCGGGTGAACACCTCGGAGAACCCGTCGGCCAGGTTCTCGACGAGGTCGGTGTACTGGAGGAACCGCGCCTGGATCTCCTCGATCGTGTAGCCGTCGGTCATCAGCTGCTTGACGGCGTTGATCCGGCGGACGGTCTTGGCGGGGTAGACGCCGAGCGAGCCGCGGTGCTTGCCCTTGCGGCCGACGCGACGGCTGCGCGGGAGCAGGCCCTGCTGGACGTACTTGCGGAAGCTCGCCTCGGACAGCTTCACGCCGCGGCTCTGGAACACCTCGACGACCTGCACGGCCGTGATGCCCTGCGGGTACTGCGACTCGATCGCGGCGAGATCCTCCTCGGAGAGCAGGCCGGCGCTCGCCGTCGTGCGCGCGCCACCGTCCGTCGCGCCGCCACCGCCGCGACGGCGGTGAGCGTGCAGCGAGCGCGCGAGGTCACCGGCGCGACGCGCGTGAACGGGACGTTCACCGTCGTCGTCGTCGGGTGAGGCGTCCGTCGTCGACGTGTGCAGGCGCGCCTTGCGCGACCACAGGTCGATGACGCCATCCCCGTGCCGGGAGTCGGCTCGGAAGCGAGTGGTCAACGGATCCCCCAGAGAGAGCTGCTGCGGTTCGAATCAACGGGCGCGCGGTCCAGCGCGCGTCTCCACCCCCGAAGAACGCGCTACGCTGCGCCCCCCGTCGATGTATTGCGACTGTATTCGCGCGAATGTAATCGGTCAACAATACCCATGGCGAAAGAGTCAAGTTTCTGCCTGGCACTCTGTTCAGGTGCCGCGACCGACGACGATCGTCGTCGGGTTGCTGCGTTCGCGGCGCGCCGCTACCGTCGCCGCATGCCCAACGCGAGCTCCCGCACGCGTCGTCGCGCGCACCGCGCGTGCTCCGTGCTCGCGACGATCGTCGTCGGCGCGCTCGTCGCGCACGTCGTCACCGACGACGACGAGGCGCGCGCGGCGATCGAGGGCGGCGTCTACGCGTCCGACGAGCACAACGTGCGCGTGTCGCTGCCGCGCGGCTGGCGGATCAGCGAGCAGGCGGCGTACCCGGGCGTGATCGTCCGGATGCACCGCACGCGGCCGCGCGCGACGATCCTGCTCGCGGTCGACCCGCTGCCCGCGCGCGCCGAGCTGTCCGAGGGCTGCGCCGCGCTGTCGACGTTCGCCGAGGCGGTCGCGTGCGAGCAGCGCGCGGACCTCGCCGCGCGCGGCGTGACGGTCGGCGAGGTCCAGGCCGCGGCCCGCCCGTGGTTCGACTACGCCGACGGCAAGCGCGTGCTGCGCCAGGGCGTGGTCGTCCTGGGGCCGCGCGTGTTCACGCTGGTGCTCGCGGCCGACTCGACCTCGGCGCGCGCCCAGTACGCGCGCAGCTTCGATCGCACGCTGCGCAGCGTGCGCAGCGGCGGCGGCGAGGCGACGACGACCAGCGACGGCGGCGTCCCCGCCGCGCCGCTCGACGGCGGCGTCGCCGCGCCGCCCGACGCGGGGCCGTGAGCTCCACGCGGGCTGGGCGCGCTAGTGCCGTGACCGTCGCATTCTGCTCCGGCACGGCACGTCGCCTCGATCACACGGGGCTCGCCGCCCCGCCCGACGAGCAGAGCTCGTCGGGCCCCACCCCGCCCAGACGTCCTCCGACGCGATCACTACGTGTCGGTCGGAGGACTAGCGCAGCAGCCGCAGCCCGACCAGCGCCAGCATCGCCGGCATCGGCGCGAGCACCGCGGTCCGCACCGGCGGCGGCAGCATCGCCCACGTCACGCCGAGCTCCTCGCGCATGTCGGGGAGCAGCTGGCCGTAGTCGACGCAGCCGTAGGCGCGGTCCTGCGGGCTGCACACGATCCGCACGTGCATGTGATCGTCGTGCGGCGCCGAGTCGCCCGGCTGGGTCAGGATCAGCGCGGCGCGCTCGATCAGCGCCTCGGGCTCGCCGCGCGCGGCCGCGTGCGCGAGCAGCTGCTCGATCAGCGGCTGGAACAGGAAGATCCGCTGGACCCGCGCCCACCGGTACTCGACCAGCGCGCGCACCAGCAGCCAGTTGCGCTCGACGTCGAACACCCAGCCCTTGCCCTCGAACTCGGCGTCGTCGGTGGTCTTGCCGTCGGGGCCGAAGTGGCGCATGTCGTCGGGCGCCACCGGCTTGCCCGCGGCGTCGGTCGCGAACAGGACGAGGTCGACGTCGCGCCCCGACTGGTGCGAGCGGTGCCACCGGCTGCCCCCACCCCGCCGCGGCGACAGGTCCGCGACCGTGACCTCGTGCCCGCCGGTCTCGAGCGCGACCCGACGCGACACGTCGATCAACAGCTCGACCAGCTCGTCGGTGCCGTAGCGCAGCCCGCGCTCCGCCCACCGCGCCGGCACCCGCCAGCCGTCCCCGTCGTCGGGCAGCCGCGCCGGGTTGCGCACGCCGCCGCCGTTGGCCTGCCCGACCGAGACGCTCGTGCCGTCGTCGATCACGCCGAGCGCCGCGCACCCCGACAGGGCGCTGGCGAGCGCGGCGGCGGCGGCGGCGGCCCGGATCCGGCGGGACATGCCCCGATTGTGGCCACGCGCGCGCGGGAGGGGCAAAGAATTTCCAGCGACGGCGCCGCCGCCGAAGCCGAGGCCGTCACGCCCCGAGGTCGTCGACGACCACGTCGCCGTCGCCGTCGCCGTCACGGTCCACGACCACGACCACGTCCACGTCCACGTCCACGTCCACGAGACGCGGTCACGAACGTTGCCCCAGGACCAGCCGCGCGTCAGCGCGGCGGGTACAGCCCTGACCGCGCGCGCTCTCGCCAGAGATGGGGGTGTCGGGGGGAGCGGCGCTCCCCCCGACTTCGAGCGACGCCGTCTGCGGCGTCGCGGATCGCCTCAATTCTTGTCTTCGAACTCGGCGTCGATCACGTCGCCCTGCCCACCCGGGTCACCGCCCGGGGCCGGGCCGGGCTCGGCGCCCGCGTCGGCCGGCGCCGCCGTCTTGTACAGCGCCTCCGCCAGCTTGTGCGCCGTGCTCTGCAGCGACTCGAACGCCGCGCGCAGCGCGTCCGGCGTCGAGGCGTCGCGCTGCTCGTCGAGCGTCCGCTCGGCGCGCTTGCACTCCTCCTCGGCCATCAGCTTGTCGGCGTCGGACAGCTTCGCCTGGTTCTCGCTGACCAGCTTGCGCGTGCCGTAGAGCAGCGAGTCGAGCTGGTTGCGGATCTCCATCGTCTCCTTGCGCGCCTTGTCCTCGGCCTCGTGCGCCGCGGCCTCGTCGATCGCGCGCTTGATGTCGGACTCGGACAGGCCGCTCGACGCGGTGATCTTGATCGACCGCTCGGCGTTGGTCGCCTTGTCCTTGGCGCCGACGTGGAGGATGCCGTTGGCGTCGATGTCGAACGTGACCTCGATCTGCGGCACGCCGCGCGGCGCCGGCGGGATGCCGGTGAGCTGGAACTTGCCGAGCGTGCGGTTGTCCTTCGACATCGGGCGCTCGCCCTGGACGACGTGGACCTCGACCGAGGTCTGGTTGTCGGCCGCGGTCGAGAACACCTCGGTCTTCTTGTGCGGGATCGTCGTGTTGCGCGGGATCAGCACGGTGGCGACGCCGCCGAGCGTCTCGATCGCCAGGCTGAGCGGGGTGACGTCGAGGAGCAGGATGTCCTTGACGTCGCCCGACAGCACGCCGCCCTGGACCGCGGCGCCGAGCGCGACGACCTCGTCCGGGTTGACGCTGCGGTTGGGCTCCTTGCCGAAGAACTCCTTGACCTTCGCCTGCACCATCGGGATGCGGGTCGAGCCGCCGACGAGGAGCACCTCGTGGATGTCCGACGGCTTCTTGCCGGCGTCGGCGAGGGCGCGCTTGCACGGCTCCATCGCGCGCGCGACGATGTCCTCGATCATCTGCTCGAACTTGCTGCGCGACAGCTTCTTGAGCAGGTGCTTGGGGCCGGACGCGTCGGCGGTGAGGTACGGCAGGTTGACCTCGGTCTCCTGCACCGACGACAGCTCGATCTTGGCCTTCTCCGCCGCCTCCTTGAGGCGCTGCAGGACCATCTTGTCCTTGCTGACGTCGATCCCGGAGTCCTTCTTGAACTCGGCGATCAGCCAGTCCATGACGCGGTTGTCGATGTCGTCGCCGCCGAGGTGGGTGTCGCCGTTGGTCGAGACGACCTCGACGACCTTGTCGCCGACCTCGAGCACCGAGATGTCGAACGTGCCGCCGCCCATGTCGAACACCGCGATCAGCTGCTCCTTGGTCTTGTCCAGACCGTAGGCGAGCGCGGCCGCGGTGGGCTCGTTGATGATGCGCTTGACGTCGAGGCCCGCGATGCGGCCGGCGTCCTTGGTCGCCTGGCGCTGCGAGTCGTTGAAGTACGCGGGCACGGTGATGACCGCCTCGGTCACCGTCTCGCCCAGGTACTCCTCGGCGGCGCGCTTGAGCTTCATCAGCACGCGGGCGGAGATCTCCGCCGGCGAGTAGCGCTTGCCGCGGAGCTCGATCGCGCAGTCGCTGTTGGGCGCCTGCACGACGTGGTACGGGACGCGCTTGATCTCGTCCTGCGTGGCCTGATCGCTGTGCTTGCGCCCGATCAGCCGCTTCGCCGAGAACACCGTGTTCTCCGGGTTGGTGATCGCCTGGCGGCGCGCGATCTGGCCGACCAGCACCTCGCCGCGATCGTCGAACGCGACGACCGACGGGGTGAGCCGACCGCCCTCCTCGTTGGTGATGACCTTGGGCTCCTTGCCATCCATGATGGCGACGACCGAGTTGGTCGTTCCCAGGTCGATGCCGATGATCTTGCCCATGACGATTGAACCTCGATGTTGGCGGGTGCCGTTTGTGTGCTCGGCAACCTAAGGACGGGGCAACTGGCCGTCAACCGGGGAAGTCGACGACCCGCACCGGTTCTGACGCGGGCCGGCCCGCCCTGCGAGCAGAGCTCCGCCCGCCCGCCGGCGTGGGCGGGGGGACGGAGCCGACCCGTGATCGGGCTCAGCCCTCTTCGGCCGCCGCGGCCGCCGCGAGATCCTTGATCCCCTGCGGCGGGTCGGTCAGGGCCAGGACGAGGACGTCGTCCATCCGCTTGACCGGGAAGATCTCGATCTCGCGCTTCACCTCGTCCGGGACGTCGACCAGGTCCTTGGTGTTGCGGTCCGGGATGATCACGCGCTTGATGCCGGCGCGGTGCGCCGCCAGCAGCTTCTCCTTGAGGCCGCCGATCTGCAGCACGTTGCCGCGCAGCGTGATCTCGCCGGTCATCGCGACGTCGGGCCGCACCGGCACGCCGGTGAGCAGCGACACCAGCGCGGTGTACATCGTCACGCCGGCCGACGGGCCGTCCTTGGGCACGGCGCCCGCGGGGACGTGGACGTGCAGGTCGGTGTTCTCGAGGAAGTTGCCGGCCTCGAGCCCGAGCTGCGGCGCGCGGCTGCGCACGAACGACAGCGCGGCGGCGACCGACTCCTTCATGACGTCGCCGAGCTGACCGGTGAGCGTCAGCTTGCCCTTGCCGGGCATCTTCGACGCCTCGATGAACAGGATGTCGCCGCCGACGGCGGTCCACGCCAGGCCGGTCGCGACGCCGGGCTCGCTCGTGCGATCCGCGACCTCGGACACGTACTTCTGCGGCCCGAGGTACTCCTCGACCTCCGCCGTCGCGATCGTCTCCTTCTCCTTCGCCGAGCCCTCGGCGACCTTGACCGCGACGCCGCGGCACAGGCTGCCGATCTCGCGCTCGAGGTTGCGGACGCCGGCCTCGCGCGTGTAGCTGTCGATGACGGCGAACACGCCCTCGTCGGTGATGTCGCACTGCTCGGCCTTGAGGCCGTGCTCCTCGAGCTGCTTGGGCACGAGGAACGCGCGGGCGATCTGCTTCTTCTCCTGGCGGGTGTAGCCCGGCAGCTCGATGATCTCGAGGCGATCGCGCAGCGCCCACGGGATCGGGTCGAGCTGGTTGGCGGTCGCGATGAACATCACCTTCGACAGGTCGAACGTGACCTCGAGGTAGTGGTCGCTGAACGTGTTGTTCTGCTCGGGGTCGAGCACCTCGAGCAGCGCCGACGCCGGGTCGCCGCGGAAGTCGTGCCCGAGCTTGTCGATCTCGTCGAGCACGAACACCGGGTTGTTGGTCCCGGCCTTCTTGATGCCCTGGATGATCCGGCCCGGCAGCGAGCCGACGTAGGTGCGGCGGTGACCGCGGACCTCGGCCTCGTCGCGCACGCCGCCGAGCGAGATGCGGACGAACTTGCGCCCGATCGCGCGCGCGACCGAGCGGCCGAGCGAGGTCTTGCCGACGCCGGGCGGGCCGGCGAGGCACAGGATCGGGCCCTTCTTGTCCGCCTTGAGCTTGCGGACGGCCATGTACTCGACGATCCGCTTCTTGACCTTCTCGAGATCGTAGTGGTCCTCGTCGAGGCAGCGCTTCACCTCGACCAGCTCGATGTGGTCCTCGGTCGAGATCGCCCACGGCAGCTCGACGAGCCACTCGAGGTAGGTGCGCGTCACCGTGTACTCGGCGCTCGAGGGCTGCATGCCCTTGAGCCGCTCGAGCTGCTTGCGCGCGGCCTTCTCGGCCTCCTCGGGCATCTTCGCCTTGGTGATCTTCTCGCCGAACTCGTCGAGATCCCCGCCCGCGTCGTCGAGCTCGCCCAGCTCCTCCTTGATCGCCTTGAGCTGCTGGCGCAGCACGTACTCGCGCTGGTTGCGGCCCATCTCCTCCTGCACCTGGGTGTTGATCCGCTCGCGGACCTTGAGCACCTCGAGCTGCCGCGACAGGAACTGCAGCACCTTGCGGGTGCGCGTCTTGAGATCGAACGTCTCGAGGACGTCCTGCTTCTCGTTGACCTCGAGCTCGAGGTTCGAGGTGATGAGATCCGCGAGGTGACCAGCCTCGGTGACGCTGTCGACGAGGGCGCCCGCCTCCTTCGGCAGCTCCGGCATCAGCTTGACGACGCGCTTGGCGATGTCCTTGAGGTTCATCACCAGCGCGTCGAGCTCGACGTCGCTGCTCGTCGGATCCGGGACCGCGCGCACCCGCGCGGCGAGGAACGGCTCGGCGCCGTCGAACCCGGACACCTCGAACCGCGTGACCCCCTGGAGGATCACCGAGAAGTTGTCCTTGGCGAGCTTGATGACCTTGAGGATCCGCGCGGCGCACCCGACGGTGTAGAGGTCGCCCGACGCCGGGTCCTCGGTGCGCGCGTCCTTCTGCGTGAGGATCCCGATGACCGGGCGCTCCTTGGCGATCGCGTCCTCGACGAGGCGGACCGACTTCCGGCGGCCCACGTCGATCGGGATGATCGAGCCGGGGAACAGCACCGAGTTGCGCAGCGGCAGGATGGGGAGGATGTCCGGGATCTCGACCGGCGCGTCAGTCCCCGGCTTGGCCTTGGTCATAGGGCGAAACCTACTCATCGCGCCCTGACACCGTCAATGGCACCTGCCTGCATTGACAGGGGTTTGCGGGCCGATCACGGGAGCAAGAAATCGCCCTTGCGATCGCCTCGGCGAACGCCTAGAATTGGTCTTACCAGTTGGTAAGACCACCCATGACCTCCACCGCCGCCACCCACGACTCCACTCCTACCACCTCCGCGCCGGCAATCGAAGCGGTGTTCGAGGCGATCCTGTCGGAGATCGTGCGCGGGCACTACCCGACGGGGGCGCGGCTGCCGGCCGAGCGCGAGCTGTCGCGCCAGCTCGGCGCCAGCCGCCCGACGCTGCGCGAGGCGCTGCGCCGCCTCGGCGAGTGGAACCTCGTCGAGCCGCGCCGCGGCTCGGGCGTCGTCGTGCGGCCGATGCGCGAGTGGTCGATCGAGGTGCTCCCGGCGTACCTCAAGTGGGGTCGTCCGGCGCCCGGACAGTCGACGATCGCCCGGATGATGGTCGATCTGCTCGCGCTGCGCCGCGCGCTGATCGTGGAGGTCTGCCGCCTGGTCGCGCCGCGCACGACGCCCGCCAGCACCGCCGCCGCGCGCGTCGCGCTGACCCGCGCGTGGGCCGCGCGCGACCACCACGCCCGGTTCCAGGAGGAGGACTTCCAGGTGATGCGGGCGATCGTCGAGGGCGCGGGGTTCCTGCCGGCGGTGTGGATGCTCAACCGCCTCAGCGGCGTCTACCTCGAGTGCGCGCGGGCGATGTCCGGCGCGTTCAAGCCGCCCGCCGACTACATCGAGGCGCACACCCGGTTCCTCGACGCGCTCGAGCGCGGCGACGCGGACACCGCGTGCAAGACGATCGCGGACTACCTCGAGCGGCACGACCGCGCGCTGGTCAGCGCGCTGGAAGTGTTCGCGTAGGAGCCAGCCATGTCCGACTACCAGCACTCCCCCGCCACCCGGCGGATCCTCACCAGCCTGGTGCCGGTGATCTGCCCGCCCGAGGCCGCCGAGCTCGGCATCACCGACGCGATCGTCGACCACGTCGGGCTGACGATGGGCGTGTTGCCGGCGGCGTTCCGCGCCGGGTTCGTCCTCGGCCTGCGCACCTACGACCTCGGCGCGCTCGCGTTCCCGCCGGCGCGCGGCCGGCGGGCGCACCGGCTGCCGCCGGAGCTCGCCGACCGCTACTACGAGTCATGGCTGCACGGCCCGACGCCGATCCACCGCCAGCTCGCGATCGCGATCGGCCAGCTGCTCAAGCTCGCCCACTACGAGCAGCCCGCGGCGCAGGAGCGCCTCGGCTACCGCCCCGCGGCGTGGATCGAGCAGGTCAAGCGCCGGCGCCTGGAGGTCTACAGCGCCGACATCCAGCGCCACGCCCAGAGCCTGATCGAGCCCGACCCGCTGCCGGGGATCGCGCCGCACGCGCGGTCCTCCAAGAAGGGAGCTGCCTGATGGTGGCCGTCGCCCGCCCCGCCCTGCGCCAGGACGTCCGCCCCGACGGCGTCTACACCCGCGATGACCTGCACGGCGACACCGTGCTCGACGCCGACGTCGTGATCGTCGGCTCGGGCGCCGGCGGCGCCACGCTCGCCGCCGAGCTCGCCGAGGGCGGGCTCGACGTCGTCGTCCTCGAGGAGGGCCGCTACTGGTCGACCCGCGACTTCACCGCCGAGGCGTCGCAGATGATCCGCCAGCTCTACCGCGACGGCGGCGCGACGATGGCGATCGGCAACCCGCCCGTGCTCTACCAGGAGGGCAAGGCGGTCGGCGGCTCGACCGTGGTCAACGGCGGGATGTCGTGGCGCACGCCCGAGAAGATCCTCGACCGGTGGTGGCGCGAGGCCGGCCTCGACGGCATCCGCGCCAAGGACATGGAGCCGTACTTCGAGCGCGTCGAGCGCCGGATCCACGTCCGCCACCAGGATCCCGAGTCGGTCGGCAAGGACAACCTGCTGCTCAAGCAGGGCGCGGACGCCAAGGGGTGGAAGGTCATCCCCAACCTGCGCAACCAGGTCCACTGCCCCGGCTCGAACAACTGCGCGTTCGGCTGCCCGACCGGCGCCAAGCAGTCGGCGCTCGTCAGCTACGTGCCGCGCGCGCTGCACTTCGGCGCGCGGCTGTACAGCGACGTGCGCGTCGCGCGGATCACCCGCGACGGCAAGCGCGCCACCGGCGTCGTCGGGCACGTCGTCCGCGCCGACGGCTCGAACGGCCACCGCGTCACCGTGCGCGCCAAGCTCGTCGTGTCGGCGTGCGGCGCGATCCACTCGCCCGCCCTGCTCGACCGCTCCGGCTTCGGCTCGCCGTCGGGGATGCTCGGCAAGAACCTGTCCCTGCACCCCAACGTCAAGCTCGTGGCGATCTTCGACGAGGACGTCCGCGGCTGGGAGGGCGTCCACCAGGCGTTCCAGGTCCGCGAGTTCAAGGACGAGGGCCTGCTGTTCGCGGCGGTCAACATCCCGCCGAGCATCCTGGCGATGACGACCTCGCACCGTGGCGCCGAGCTCGGCGCGCTGATGGCCGACTACGACAAGATGGTCGTCGCCGGGATGCTGTGCGAGGACACCAACACCGGCCGCGTCCGCAACGTCGGCGGCAAGCCGCAGGCGTTCTACCAGCTATCGGACTTCGACGCCGACAAGCTCAAGCAGGGCTGCGCCCTGCTGTCCGAGATGCTGTTCGCCGCCGGCGCAAAGCGGATCCTGTTGCCGTTCGCGCTCGGCCCGCACGCCGGCGAGCTCAAGGGCCCCGACGACGTGCGCCGGATCTTCAGCGAGCCGGTGCCCAAGCAGACGATGGAGGTCGTGACGGTGCACATGATGGGCACCGCCGCGATGGGCAGCGACCGCACGCGCGCCGTCACCGACGGGTTCGGCCTGGTCCACGACGTCGACCGGCTGATGGTGTGCGACGCGAGCCTGTTCCCGACGCCGATCGGCGTCAACCCGATGGAGACGATCCAGGCGCTGGCGACCCGCGCCGCGCACCACGTGCTGTCCAACCCCCGGAGGTTCTCGTGAGCCCTGCCGCCGCCGTCGCGCCCGCCGCCGCCCCCACCGCCACGCCGCGCCCCAACCGCGCCGGCGCCCGCGCCCGCGCGCTCGAGCAGCTGTCGATGGGCGAGCTCGAGGTCGTGTTCCGCCGCGGCGGCACGCCGTCGCTCGACGCGCTCGTCGGCTGGGAGTTCCGCGGCACCAACACGCCCGGCTGGGCGAAGTACGCCGGGATCAAGAAGTTCATCAAGGGGTTCTGGAGGCGCGAGGACGGCGAGGTGATGGGCTACAACTGCCCCGTCGTCCAGGACGGCCTCGACGCGCCGTGGACCGCGCAGCCCGACGACGCCGCGCCCAAGCGGTTCGGGTTCTACCGGGTCGCGCCGGTCGACGCGACCTCGCGCGACAACGCCTACCTGCACGCGATCCTGCTCGACTACGGCCAGGGCGGGAACAAGCGGCTCGATCCGACCGCGGGCCTGCGCGACTACGTCGTGCAGGTCGACGTCGGCGACGACGACCTGCTGCTCGGCAAGGCGTACTACGCGCTCGGCCCGCTGCGCGTGCCGACCAGCTTCTTCATCCTCGAGCGCCATCGCCCGGGGATCCGCGAGCTCGTCGTCAGGTAGCCGCGGTGGCCGCGGTGAAGATCACAGGCACGGGCTGCCGACCTGGGTCGCGCCCGTGGTCGTGATCACCGTCGTGGCGCCCGGGTAGATGTCGACGCCGCCGCCGTCGGCGCCGACGACCGGCGGGGCGTGGTCCCAGGCGTTGTTCGTGGCGGACATCGGCTCGCTCTGCGACATCCACAGATCGTTGCGGGTGTTGCAGGAGAAGGTGTTGCCGCCGGTCGAGCCCGCGGCGCCGCCGCCGAAGTCGGCGCCGTTGCTGTTGGTCTCGACGCCGATCACGTTGCGCAGGATCTGGTTGCGCTCGTAGCGCACCGTCGGCGCGCCGGAGATGTGGGCGATGCCGTGGAAGCTGTTGTCGGCCAGCTCGTTGTCGGTGACGAGGTGGGTGCCGCCGACCGAGAACCACAGGCCGGCGCTGTTGCCGTTGAGCGTGTTGTTGCGGACCGTCGCCGCGGCGTTCGTGCCGCTCACCATGATCCCGCTGTTTGCCCCGGTGATCCAGAACCCGGCGATCGTGACGGTGCCGGCGATCTCGACGCCGTTGCTGTCGGTGGCGCGGATCACCGTGGTCGCGCCGCGGCCGGCCTCGTCGCCGATCAGCGACACGCCGTCGAGCGAGATCGGGAACGACTCGCCCGTGGCCGCCTCGTACGTCCCCGGCAGGACGCGGATGGTCTGGCCGGCCGTCGCCGCGCCCCGCGCCCGGGTGATCGTCCTGAACGCGGCGCCACAGGTCCCGGCCGCCTTGTCGTCGCCCGTCGCCTGGTCGACGACCCAGTCCGCCGTACACGCGAACGACGCGCCGACGGTGACGTCCGCGGTGAGCGTGAGCGCGCACGGCTCGGTCGGGTCGAACGCCACGCACGCGCCGGTCCACGCGGCGTGGACGGCCACCGGCGCGGCGACCGGCGTCAACGTGACCGTCGCGCCGACGTCGTACTCGAAGCAGCCGGTGCCGCACGACGTGCCCGGCGAGGACAGCTCGACCCCGCCGGGCCCGGTCGCCGCGAGGGTGAGGCGGACGCGCGTCGCGGCGTCGGGGACGTCCGCCGCGTCGACGTCGCCGCCGGCGTCGGGCGTCGTGAGCACGTCGCCGCAGCCGCTGGCCGCGAGCACGACCGGGACGACGATCCATCCGAGGCGAGGCTTCATCATCCAAGGAAGGTACGCGCCACGCCGCGCGCGTTCCAGCCTGAGGCCGCCTCGCGCGCGGCAGATCACGTACTGTGCTTCTTCAGCGCGTCAGCCACCTCGCGGGTCCGTTCGCGAGCTTGTCGATCGTCCAGCGCGGACGTGACGTGCGAGCCGGCGACCGCGGCGCCCGCGACGCCGACGGCCGCGTACCCGGCGATCCCGAGCAGCCCGCCGATCGCGCCGAACAGCCCCCGCCAGAACCCGATCCGGACGTCGGGCGCATCGCCCTCGGCGCGCGTCTCCGCGGGCTCGGCCATGCCGGCGGCGCGCAGCGCGGCCTGCAGCTCGTCGGCGTCGAACCACACGCCGTGGCCGCGCCCGCACCGCTCGAGCGGGACGCCGTGCAGCGTCACCCCGAGCTGGGCCTCGCCGCAGGCCGGGCACGCGACGACGCGATCGACCGTGCGATCGTCGAACCGCAGCGCGCCCTGGCCGTCGTGCATCTCGCGCACCATCTCGTCGAGCTTGGCCTCGTCGATCCACATCCCGCGACACGCCCCACACGCCGCGCCGGGCCCCATGTGGACCAGCTCCTCGCGGCAGTGGGGGCACCGCAGCTCGTGATCGCGGTACAGGCTCATGGCTGGAACACTACCTTGGCGCCGTAGGCGATCGTCACCCGCGACAGCTCCTCGTAGTCGAACGGCTCGTCGGCGCCCTCCTCCACCCACTGGCGCAGCACGATGATCTCCGGCCCGCGCATCACCGCGATCACGTTCGCGCCGGCGCCGGCCCACCAGCACCGCAGCGTGCCGAGCGCGCCCAGCTCGCCGCCCGGCTCGGCGCTGCAGTTGCCGACGTAGGTGTCGATCGGGAAGCTCTGGGCTGCGCCGGTCTCGTCGGTGACCTCGAGCCACGCGCGGGTCTTCGGCGGCTCGACGTCGGGCCCGGTGGTCAGCGTGGTGCCGAACGACACGACGGTCTGCTTGACGAGGGGATCGCCGGTCCCGGGCTCGGCGCCGGTGCCGCCGCCGGCGCCGCCGGCCTGCTTGCCGCCGCACGCGGCGAGGGCCAGCGCCAGGGCGGGGATCACGATCCTCGGGGGCATCGGTCGCTGCATGGCCCGAAAGGTACCGCGCCGCGATACGCTCACGCCATGGCGCTCGCTCGCCTCGTCGTCATCGAGGGCCCGGATCTCGGCGTGGAGTTCGAGCTGCCGCTGCGCGGCGGCGGCGTCGGCCGCGGCGAGGGCAACGTCGTCCAGCTGTCCGACCCGGCGGTGTCGCGCCAGCACTGCCTGCTCGACCTGCGCGACGGCGCGCTGTGCGTCGTCGACGAGGGCAGCCGCAACCGCACGCTGGTCAACGGCCAGCCCGTGACGGTCCACCGCCTGGTGGCCGGCGACGAGCTGGTCGTCGGCAAGACGCGGCTGTCGTTCCTGCCGGCGGAGGGCGGCGTCGCGGTCGTGCGGCAGACGCCGGGCAAGGTGACGATGGAGGTCGGCTCGCGCGAGCTGATGTCGCTCGCGGTCGGCGGCGGCGACGAGCGCGCGCGGCGCCAGCTCGCGGCGATCGCACAGCTCGGCGACCGGCTGCGGGTCGACGCCGCGGGCGGGCGCGAGGCCGTCGCGCGGGCCGCGTGCGACACCGCGCTCGCGGCGCTCGCCGGCACGCGCGCGATCCTCGTCGGCCGCGACGGCGGCGGCGGCGGCGGGCGCATGAGCCCGATCGGCGCGGCGATCGCGCCGGGTGAGGGCTCGGCCCAGCTCGCGCTGCCGCGCGACGTCGTCGACAAGGTGCTGGCCGAGGGCAAGGCGATCACGGTCGACGTCACCGGCGGCGCCGCGGGCGGTGGCGCGGTCGGCTCGATCGGCGCGGCCGCGCGCGCCGCGATCGTCGTGCCCGTCGCCGGCCCGCCGGGCGGCGCGCCAGGCGCCGGCGCCGCGGACCTGATCGGCCTCTTGTGGATCGAGCGCCGCGGCGCGCAGCCGTGGGACACGCTCGACCTGATCGCGGCACAGTGCATCGCGCACCTCGTCGGCGGCGCGCTCGCCGGCGCCGACGCGCGCGACCAGCTCGCGCGCGGCAAGGCCGCGCTCGAGGAGCGGCTCACCGACGCCGAGTTCGTCGGCCGCTCGCCCGCCGCGATCAAGCTGCTGGAGTTCATCCTCCGCGTCGGCCCGACCGACGCCACGGTGCTGCTCGGCGGCGAGTCGGGCTCGGGCAAGGAGATGGTCGCGCAGGCGATCCACCGCGCCAGCCGCCGCAAGCACGGCCCGTGCATCGCGGTGAACTGCGCCGCGCTGACCGAGTCGCTGATCGAGTCGGAGCTGTTCGGCCACGAGAAGGGCGCGTTCACCGGCGCCACCGACAAGAAGCTCGGCCGGTTCGAGCTCGCCGACAAGGGCACGCTGTTCCTCGACGAGATCGGCGAGCTGCCGCTGCCGCTGCAGACCAAGTTCCTGCGCGTGCTGGAGGAGCAGCGATTCGAACGCGTCGGCGGCGCGCGGCCGATCACCGTCGACGTGCGCGTCGTCGCGGCGACCAACCGCGACCTCGCCGACATGGTCCGGCGCGGCACGTTCCGCGAGGACCTGTACTACCGGCTCAGCGTGATCCACGCGATCGTGCCGCCGTTGCGGGCGCGCCCCGAGGACATCCCGCTGCTGGCGGAGCACTTCCTGGCGCGGATGCGCCACCAGGTGCCGCGGCGGATCGCCGGGTTCGCGCCCGAGGCGCTGCGGCTGATGGAGCACCACCCGTGGCCGGGCAACGTGCGCGAGCTGCGCAACGCGGTCGAGCGCGCGATCGTGCTCGGCGACGGCGAGTGGATCCGCCCGGAGGACCTGCCGCCGCACCTCGGCGCGCGCACCGTCGCGGCCGCGCTGCCCGTCGCGGCGCCGCCGCGCCGCGCGTCGTCGCCGACGCCGCCGCTGGGGTCGATGGCGATCCGCGAGGCCAGCATCTCCGACGCGGCGCGCTCGGGCGCGCACGCGATCATCGAGCTGCCGCCGGCGCCGCCGGCCGCCGCGGCGCCGCCGCCCGCGCCCGCGGTGGCGCCCGAGGCGCCCGCTGTGGCGAGGTCACTGCGCGAGCTCGAGCGCGAGGGCATCGTCGCCGCGCTCGCCGCGACCGGCGGCAACAAGGCCCAGGCCGCGACGATCCTCGAGATCGACCGCTCGACGCTCTACAAGAAGCTCAAGGAGTACGGCATCGGCTAGGGAGCTCCGCTCGGCGGCGCGCCCCGGGCGGCGAGCGTTCAGTAGGCGTTCTTGCGCGGGCGGCCGCGCTTCTTGCGGGGGGCGTTGCCGTCGCCGCCGAAGTCGAGCTCCTCGGCGAACCGCTCCTCCACCAGGTCGTCGACGCTGGTGTTCAGCGACTCGAGCTTGCGAAGCTCCTCACGCTCGAACTCGCCGAACGAACGATAAATGCGCGGAAATCCAGACATTTGAGCTCCTCCTGGGGACATGAACCCTACATGTCCTACATCTGTCCACCACCCTAAGCGCGGCTCGTTCAGGAGTGAAGTTTTTCCACGCGGACCCCGGCGCGATCAGATCGCCGTGCTACCTCGGCTCCGACATGGCGCGCATCGTCGCGGTGGCGAACCAGAAAGGCGGCGTCGGCAAGACGACCACGGCGATCAACCTCGCCGCGTCGGTCGCGAGCCGCGGCCACCGCGTGCTGCTCGTCGACTTCGACCCGCAGGGCAACGCGTCGTCCGGCGTCGGGTACCCGCGCGACCGGGTCGAGCTCACCGTCTACGACGCGCTGCTCGGCGAGGTCGCGTTCGCCGACGTGATCCGGCCGACCGAGATCACGACGCTGTTCCTCGCCCCGGCCAACACCGACCTGGTCGGCGCGGAGATCGAGCTGATCTCGGTCGACCGTCGCGAGCGGGTGCTCGCCGACGCGCTCGCCACCGTCGTCGATCAGTACGACTACATCGTCATCGACTGCCCGCCGTCGCTCGGCATGCTCACGCTCAACGCGCTGGTCGCCGCCGACGGCGTGGTCGTGCCGATGCAGGCCGAGTACTTCGCGCTCGAGGGCCTGTCGGCGCTGACCGCGACGATCGAGCGGGTGCGCGCCGCGTTCAACCCGCGCCTCACGATCGACGGCGTGCTGTTCACGATGTACGACCAGCGCACCAACCTGGCGGGCCAGGTCAAGCACGAGGTCCAGCAGCACTTCGGCGGCAAGGTGTTCGAGAACGCCGTGCCCCGCAACGTCCGGCTGTCCGAGGCGCCCTCGCACGGCAAGCCGGTGCTGCTCTACGACATCCGCTGCCCCGGGACCAAGAGCTACCTCGCGGTGGCCGACGAGTTCCTGCAGCGCCTGCAGACCGGAGCGTCATGATCGACATGAGTGCGGATCCCAAGAAGCCGCGCGGACTGGGCCGGGGGCTGGGCGCGCTGCTGCCGGCGACGCCCGCGCCGAGCACCGCGCCTGCGCCGAGCGCCGCGCCCGCCGCCGCGTCGGTCCCAGCGCCGAGCGACCCGCGCGCCCGCGCCTACTTCCACGCCCAGATCGAGGACGTCCACCCCAGCCCCGATCAGCCGCGGCGCCGGTTCGACGACGCCGAGCTCGAGGAGCTGGCCGCGTCGATCCGCGCGCACGGGGTGATCATGCCGCTGGTGGTGCGCGCGCGCCCCGGCGGCGGCTACCACCTGATCGCCGGCGAGCGGCGGTGGCGCGCCGCCCAGCGGGCCGGCCTGCACGAGGTGCCGGTCGTCGTCCAGGACGTCGACGACCGCGCCGCGTTCGAGCGCGCGCTGATCGAGAACGTCCAGCGCGCGGACCTCAACCCGATCGAGGAGGCCGCGGCCTACCACCGCCTCATCGACGAGTTCGGCCTGACCCAGGAGCAGGTCGCCGATCGCGTCGGCAAGGACCGATCGACCGTCGCCAACGCGGTGCGGCTGCTGCGGCTGCCGATGGCGGTACGCCAGATGGTCGAGGAGCGCCGCCTGTCGATGGGCCACGCCCGCGCCCTGCTCGGCCTCGAGCGGGTCGACGACATCGAGGTCGTCGCCCGCGGCGTCGTGGCCGAGGGCCTGTCGGTGCGCGCGACCGAGGAGCGCGTCCGCAAGCACGGCAAGCCGGCGCCGGCGCGCGGCGCGCGGCCGGGCAAGCCCGAGAAGTCGGCGTCGGTGCGAGATCTCGAGGAGCGGCTGACCCGGGCGCTCGGCGGCCCGGTGACGATCGAGGAGGACGCGCCGGGCGCCGACGGCGCGCGCAGCGGCCGGCTCACCGTCCGCTACCTCGACCTCGATCACCTCGATCGCCTGCTCGACAGACTCCTCTGACGATCGTTTCCGGCGATACTGCGACGAGGCGATGTCCGAGCGCGAGCACCAGCGCATCCCGTACGGGGTCGAGGTCGAGTTCCGGACCGCGTCGTCGTTCCTCGTCGCGTACTCGGTGAACCTGTCGCGCGGCGGCATCTTCCTCGAGACCGAGGCGGACATCCCCTCCGGCGCCGAGATGACGCTGCGCCTCGCGGTGCCGAGCATCGGCACCGTGACGCTCACCGGCATGGTCGCGTGGCGACGCGGCCGCGAGAGCCTCGACGGGCCGCCCGGCGTCGGCCTCGAGTTCGTCGAGCTCGCGCCGGAGCTCGGCGCCGTGATCGACCGGCTGATCGCGGGCTACGAGGGCATCAGCGTGCTGCTGTTGTCCCCCGACCGGGTCGATCGCACGTCGCTGACGCGCGTCATCCGGTCGATCCTCGGCACCGCCGACGTCGTCTCCGCCGGCGACGCCCGGGTCGCGGAGACGCTGCTCACCGGCGACATCGACCTCGCGGTGATCGACGTCGACGCCGACCCGGAGGGCGCGCTCGGCGCGCTCCGCCAGGCCAAGGCGGTCGCGCCGCCGGTGCCGGCGATCGCGCTGGCGTCGACCAAGAAGCTGCGCGAGCACGCGCGCGCCGCGGGCGCCGACGAGGTCGCGTCGAACCCGCCGTCGTTCGGCGAGCTGCAGGTGCTGCTGGTGCGCGCCCTCGGCCGCCCGCTCAGCGTGCGGTAACGCGCGACCGCCCGCTCCGCGCGCGGGAGCGATCGGCCGCGGCGGAACGCGCGGCTACTGCGCGCGCGCGGCGCGCAGCTCGGCGGCGTCGCAGGTGTTGTCGAGCAGCATCGCGATCGTCATCGGCCCGACGCCGCCCGGCACGGGCGTGATCGCGCCCGCGCGCGCCGCGGCCTCGGCGTAGGCGACGTCGCCGACGAGGCGACCGTCGGCCAGGCGGTTGATCCCGACGTCGATCACCGCCGCGCCCGGCTTGATCCACGAGCCCGCCACCATCTCCGGCCGGCCGATCGCGGCGATCACGATGTCGGCGGCGGCGACGTGGCCCTGCAGCTCGCGCGTCTTGGAGTGGCACAGCGTGACCGTCGCGTCGGCGTTCGCGAGCAGCAGCGCCATCGGCTTGCCGACGAGCATGCTGCGGCCGAGCACGACCGCCCGCGCGCCGGCCACCGTCACGCCGGCCTCGGCGAGCAGCCGCATGCAGCCCTTGGGCGTGCACGCGACGAACCGCGGCTTGCCCTGGGCCAGCCGGCCCAGGTTCTCCGGATGCAGGCCGTCCGCGTCCTTGTCGGGGCGGATCGCGGCGACGACCGCGTCGGCGTCGAGGTGCCTCGGCAGCGGCATCTGGACGAGGATGCCGTCGACCGCGACGTCCTCGTTGAGGCGCTGGACCAGGTCCAGCAGCTCGCGCTGCGACGTCGTCGCCGGCAGCTTGTGGTCGAACACCTCGACCCCCGCCTCGCGCGCGGCCTTCGACTTCGACCGGACGTAGACCGCGGAGGCCGGGTCGTCGCCGACCAGCACGACCGCGAGCCCCGGCGCGACGCCGCGCGCGCGCAGCCCGGCGGCGCGCGCCGCGACCTCGGCGCGGACCCGCGCGGCGATCGCCTTGCCGTCGATGATCGTGGCGGCCACGTCAGGCCGCGCTCGTGGAGGACGCGCTCGAGCCCGAGCCGCTCGACGTGCCGCCGCTCGGCGTGGTCGTCGACGAGCTGGCGGCGGCGCCGGCATCGGACGACTTGGCCCCGCTGCTGTCCGACGACGACTCGGTCGCCTTCGCCCCGCCGTCCGCCTTGGCGCCGACGTCGGGCTTGGCCGAGCTGTAGAGGTCCTTGTACCAGCCGCCGCCCTTGAACGAGAACGACGAGCGCGAGATCAGCCGCTCGAGCGCGCCCCGACACTCCTCGCACTCGGTGCGCGGGGCGTCGGCCATGCGCTGCTGGTACTCGAAGATCTTCTGGCAGTTGGTACAGCGGTACTCGTAGACCGGCATGGGACTCCTACGGCTGGCGAGTTAGCATGCGCCCGGCGGCGCGTTCAACCTCGAACATCACGTCGTGATCGCGTCGGACGACCTCTGGGCGGGATGGGTCCCGACGAGCTTCGCTCGTCGGGCGGGGCGGCGAGCCCCGTGTGATCGCTGCGACGCTCATGGCACGAGCGACAGGACCCGCACGCCGACCTCGCCGTCGACCTCGACGAGCTCGCCGCGACCGATCGACCGGCCCGCGGCGCGTAGCTCGACGGCGGCGCCGACCGGGGCGCCGAGGGTCAGGACCTGGCCGGGGGCGAGCCCCAGCACGGCCCGCGCCGACAGCCGGACCTCGCCCACCACGACCGCGAGGTCGATCGGGAGATCGGTCGCTGCGTCCTCGGCCAGTTGCTCGTTCATGGGTCCTCGCTGATAGACGCCGGTGACGGTAAGGCGCCCGTCGCGGCGCGCAAGGGTCACCGGCACCCCCCCGCGGCCGAACGCCAGCCGGGCGGCGCCGGGGGCGCCGCCCCGGTCGCCCACCCGATCGACGAGGATGACGTCGCGCACGGCCAGCCGCGCCAGGCCAGTCGCGGCCAGCCGGGCGGTGGCGACGACCACCGGCACGGCGATCTCGCCGGCCAGCCGGGCGTCCCGCCCCCGCGTCGGCGGGTCCGGGGGGCGGAGGGCGGCGAGCACGGCCGGCGCGGCGACGACCGCGACGCGGGCGCCGCGGGCGCCGGGCTCGGGCGCGTCCGACAGCGCGAGCCCGACGTCGACGACGAGCGCCTCGCCGAGGCGCTGCGCGATCATCGGCGCGGCGAGCTCGGTCGGCTCGACCTCGACCGCGGCGTCGAGCGGGTCGAGCGCCGCGGCGACGAGGTAGACCGCGACCGCGCGCTCGGCGACGGTGAGCGGCCGCGGCGCGGCGATCTCCGCCGGGCCGCCGAGCAGGCGCTGGGCCGCCCGCCGCACGACCATCCCCGGGACGACGACGTGGACCACGCCGCCGGGGCCGCGCGCGGCGACGACGACGGCGGTGACGTCCGATAACCGGACAGCCAGCGCCTCGCCGGCGAGCACCGCGACGTGGTCGATCCGCGCGACCGCGCCGCCGAGCACCGCGATCCGCGCGCCGGTCCACGCCCCGTGGACGTCGGCCCACCGCGCGAGCGCGGCGAGCACGGGCAGCGCCCGCCGCTCCACGTGCGGCAGGGACGACCACGGGTACGGCGCGACCACGCCTCAACGTATACCGCTGCGATCTCGCCGATCTGGAGGATCTCGCCGCCGAAAACAGGCCCCCGGGCGCCGGCCGGGTACGATCTTGTCCTACATCGCTCTACACGGAGAGTCCCATGGCCACGTCCCAAGACCGCCGCGATCGCCGCCTCGGCTTCCGCATCTCGCTCGACCTGATGATGAGCGCGTTCGTGAACGACCGCCCGCTGCGCGCGCTCGTCCACGACGTCTCGGACACCGGCCTGCGGGTCGACGTCGTCAGCGGCCGCGCGCCGGCGCCCGGCACGCCGATCGCGCTCGAGTTGACGCTGCCCGGGGCGCCCGAGTCGATCTGTGCGCTCGGCGAGGTCTGCTACCAGCGGCCCGACGAGCTCGCCGCCGGCCTCGGCATCCGCTTCGTCGCGATGCCGGCGGCGCACGGCCGGCTGCTGCGCGACTTCTGCGTCGAGGCGCGCCGCCACCAGCTCGCCGCGCTGCTCGCGCGGATCACCACGCCGGCGCGCCGCGCGGTCGCCCCCGCGGCGCTGCGCCTCGGCGCGCTCGCGCGCTGACCGTCGGCCCGGGCGCGGGCGCGCGCCGACCCCGCGCGTTATAGTCCAGCGACGATGCGCCGCCTCGCGAAGCTCGTCGCCCTCGCCGCGCTGTCCCTGCCGCTGACGCTCGCGGCCGCGCCGGGCACCGCCCGCGCGCAGGAGGACGACGACTGGGAGGTCAAGCGCGACCCCTTCGACAAGAAGGTCATCGCCAAGTACAAGGCGATCCTCGCGCGCAACCCGTTCGACGGCGGCGCGCTGGCGAAGCTGCTGTCGATGTACCGGCGCTACCGCACGGTCGAGCTGCTCGAGAGCGAGTACACCGCGCAGCTGGCGAAGAAGCCCGGCGAGTTCGCGACGCTGGTGGTGCTCGGCCACCTGCGCAAGACCGCCGGCGACGAGCCCGGCGCGCTCGCGCGCTACGAGGAGGCCGCGAAGCTGAAACCGGACGACGCCGGGCTGCAGCTCGAGCTCGGCCAGCTCTACCGCAACGCCGGCAAGCCGGCCGAGGCGCGCGCCGCGTACGACAAGGTCCTCGCCGGCACCAAGGCCAAGGCGACGCGGATGAAGGCGCTGCGCGCCCTCGCCGACCTCGCGCTGTCCGCCGGCGACATCGACGGCGCGCGCGCCTACTTCGAGCAGTACATCGCGCTCGACCCCAAGAACGTCCAGCTCCGGGTCGAGCTCGGCGACGCGCTGACCCAGGCCGGCAAGCACGACGAGGCGATCGCGGCCTACCAGGACGCGGAGAAGAAGGTCGGCTCGGACCCGTCGCGCAAGATCGAGATCGTCGCGCGGATCGGCCAGGCGTACGAGGCCAAGGGCGCCGACGCCGAGGCGGTCGCGGAGTACCGCCGCGCGATCAAGCTCGCGCCCAAGGGCTACTTCATCGAGGTCGAGCTGACGGCGCGGATCATCGACATCTACCGCCGCAAGCAGGACCTGCCGACGCTGCTCGCCTACTACGACAAGGAGTGGCCGGCGAGCAAGCGCGGCCACTTCGAGTGGTCGACGATCGCGTTGCTCCACGAGGAGACCGGCGACCAGGACAAGGCGATCGAGGCGTACAAGAAGGCGGTCGCGAAGTCGCCGTGGGAGCTCGAGACCCAGCGCAAGCTGATCCACCTGCTGACCAACGTCGGGCGCGAGGACGAGGCGATCAAGCAGTACGAGGCGGTCGTCAAGATCGCCCCGAGCGAGGCCAACTTCCAGCTCGAGCTGGCGTCGCGCTACGAGGCGAAGGGCGAGCTCAAGAAGGCGCTCGCCGTGCTCAAGCGGCTCGAGTCGAGCTTCCCCACCGATCCCGGCGTGCAGCAGGCGCTCGCCGACCTCTACCAGCGGTGGGGCAAGGAGGACCTCGCGCTCGCCGCCTACGAGCGCCTCGCCAGGCTCGAGCCGGACGATCCCGCGCACCTCGTCGTGCTCGGCGAGCAGTACTGGCAGAAGGATCAGAAGGACAAGGCGCTCGCGACGTGGAAGCGGATCGCCAACGCCAAGACCGCCAAGGCCTACGCCAAGCTCGGCGACGTCCTCGCCGAGCACCAGATGCAGACCGACGGCCTGGCCAACTACGCCAAGGCGATCAAGATCGACCCCAAGGACCCCGAGCTCTACAAGGGCCGCGCGGCGATCTACGAGAGCCTGCGCAGCTACGGCGACGCGCTCGCCGACTGGGAGAAGCTGCTCGGCCTGCTCGGCGACAAGCCGCAGGACCGCACGGCGCGGCGCGAGGCGCGCCGCCACATCGTGTCGCTGCTGGTGCGGTGGGGCCAGAAGGAGGCCGAGTACCGGCAGAAGTGGGTGCGCGACTTCCGCAAGTCGCCGCCCGAGCTCGAGGCCGGCTACTTCCTCGTCGAGTACTACGAGCGCAAGGCGCAGTCGGGCGAGCCCAAGGCGACGCTCGAGAAGCTGCGCACGCTCGCGCCCGAGGACCAGGACGTGATCTCGGATCTGGTGAAGGTCTACCGGACCGGCCGCGAGTTCGACAAGGCGGTCGCGCTGCTGCTCGAGCTGGAGAAGCTCGCGCCGCACCGCAAGCGCGAGATCTACACCCAGATCGCCGAGATCAAGACCGCCGCGCTGCAGGACGAGGAGGCGATCGAGTGGGCCAAGAAGGCGGTCGAGCTCGGCAACGCCAAGGATCCGGTGGCGTGGGAGCGGCTGGCCGAGCGCTACGTCGAGATGCAGCGCGTCGCCGACGCGATCGACGCCTACACCCGCACGCTCGAGCTCGATCGCCGCAACTTCAAGGCCGCGTTCGCGCTCGCCGACCTCTACGTCGCCGACCAGCCGCACAAGGCGGCCGAGCTGTACCGGCGGATCCTCAAGGACGCGCAGGACGACGAGACGCTGGTCAAGGCGGGGCGCGAGGCGATCAAGATCGAGGAGATCGACGGCTCGCTCGGCGAGCTGGAGAAGGTGATCGCGCCGCTGTCGTTCCAGATGTCCCACAAGCCGGTCTACCGGCGGATCCTCGTCGAGCTGTACTTCCGGCTGGTGCCGCGGCTGGTCGCGGTCCACCGCCACGGCGACGCCGCGCAGCGCAAGGCGGCGCGCGCCGAGCTCGACCGGCTCGGCGCGCACGGGCTCAAGCCGCTGCTCGAGGCGCTCAACGACCAGAAGGACACGGTCCAGCAGAAGAACGCGGTCTACGTGCTCGGCCACTTCGGCAACCCGGGCGCGGCCGCGCCGCTGATCCGGCTGGCCAAGACCGAGCCCAAGGCCGAGGACGCGACCAAGCGGATCGGCACGCTGCAGCAGTCGCTCGACTGGGACGTGCGCGTCGACGCGCTGGTGTCGGCCGGGCGCCTCGGCAGCGCGGCGGTGCTCGACGACGTCCTGCCGCTGGCGTCGCACGCCGAGGTCGCGATGCGCGAGGCGGCGGTGTTCACGATCGGCCGGACGCGCGCGCCGCGCGCGATCGCGCCGCTGATCGCGGCGCTCGACGACCGCCGCGAGTCGGTTCAGGTGCTGGCGTGCCTGGGCCTGGGCGGGATCGACGACGCGCGCGCCACCGACGCGGCGATCGGCGTCGTCGCGGACGGCAAGCGCCACGATCTGACGCGGGCGGCGTGCGCGTGGGCGCTCGGCGCGCGCAAGGTCGGCTCGGCCAAGGCGGTCGCGGCGCTGACCGCGGCGCTCGCCGACGAGCGGGGCGAAGCGCAGCGGCTGGCGGCGTGGGCGCTGGCGCGGGTCGGCGACGCGGCCGCGCTGCCCGCGGTGATCCGCGCGTACTTCACGCGCGACGACGAGGCGCGCCCGGTGCTGGCGTGGGCGATCGCGCGGCTCGCCGGCGCGCTCGCCGCGCCCGCCGGCGGCGACGACGTCGGCGACGCGGCGGACTACCCGCTGCGCGGCGCGACCTACCGGACGTTCGACGCCGGCGGCGCGCTCGCGCGGCTGCCGGGCGAGCTGCCCGACGTGCCGCCGGCCGCGGCGGTGCTCGTCGGCCACGAGGCGGCGATCGCCGCGGGCGTGGAGGCGGCGCTCGGCGAGCACCGCGACCGCGTGCTCGCGACGCTGCTCGATCTCGACGGCGCGCCGGACGGGATCACGCTCGGCGCGCTGGCGCCCGCGGCGGCGCGGCGCGACGCCGCGGTCGCGCGCGCGCTCGCGACGATCGGCGCGGCGATCGCCGACGACGTCGTCGCCCACCTCGGCGACGAGGATCCCAAGGTGCGCGCGACCGCGCTGTCCGTCGCGGCCAAGCTCGGCGCCGCCGGCGTCGACGACGCGATCACGCGGGCGCTCGCCGACGACGCGATGCACGTCCGCCACGCCGCGCTGCGCGCGATCGCCTCGGTGGCGCGGGTCAAGGGCGCGGCGCCCGCCGCGCTGGCCAAGGCCGCCGCGGAGCGGCTGCGCGCCGAGGACTGGCGCGATCGCCAGGCCGCCGCGCGCGCCCTGGCCCAGCTCGGCAAGCAGGCCGACGTCGACGCCCTGATCGCGGCCCTGGCCGACGACAACGGCTACGTCCGGACCGCCGCCGCGCAGGCGGTCGGCGAGCTGCGCGCGGCCCGCGCGGTCGACGCGCTGCTCGCCGCCACCGACGACGAGGCGTGGCAGGTGCGCGCCGCGGCCGCCGCCGCGCTCGTCGCGATCGGCGACGCGGCCAGCCGGGGCCGCCTGGCGGAGCTCGCCGCGGACGACCCGCGCCCCGAGGTCCGGCGCGCCGCCGGCGGGCGGTGATCGGCACGGCTCCCGTGGCGGTTGCTACCGCCGCATTTTGACGTGCGATTTCGGGCCGGGGTACACTCGTGCGCAGCATGGACGTCGGCCTGGTCTGCGACCAGTGCAGTGCCCTCAACGCGATGGGCGTGCAGCACTGCCTCCGGTGCAACGCATCGGTGTCGCTCGACGCGTTCGAGTTCGAGTCGCGCACCAGCGTCGGGCCCGGGCCCGCGCGCACGCCCGGCGCCGAGCCGTCGTTCGCGCCGACGCCATCCGCGCAGCGGCCGGCGGTCGCCGCGCCCGCGGCGGCGCCGTCGCGCCCGCGCCCGCCGACCGCGGAGCAGGCGCCGGTCGAGCCCGCCGCCGAGCACCACCCGTGCCCGGTCTGCGGCGAGCACGTCATCCCCGGCCACCGGTTCTGCGGCAACTGCGGCACGCGGATGCCGGACGCCGAGTTCGGCCCCAGCGCCGGCCGGGCCGCGGCGCCCGCGCGCCCGGCCGCGGCGCCGACGCCGGCCGCCGGCGGCGACAAGAGCGCCGGCCGCCGCACGATGTACTTCGGCGCGATCCAGGCCGCGCGCGCCAAGCTCACGCTGATCCGCGGCGACGGCATGGACGGCGTGTCGTTCAACCTCGCCGGCGACGAGCACCTCGCCGGGCGCGTCGACGTCCCGCTGCTGTTCCCCGACGACCCGTTCCTGTCGCCGGTGCACTGCAACTTCTTCTACCGCGACGGGCAGCTCGTCGTGCGCGACGAGGGCTCGGTCAACGGCGTCTACGTGCGGATCGCGGGCTCGCGCCAGATCGCGTTCGGCGCCCGCTGCCTGATCGGCGAGCAGCTGCTCGAGATCGCGCGCGGCGACCTCGCCACCGACGACGCGATCGCCGACGGCACGTACTTCTTCGCCAGCCCGCGGCGCGCGTCGATGATCCGCGTCGTCCAGCACCTGCGCGGCGGCGACACCGGCCGCGGGCTGCGCGCCGCCAGCGACGTCGTCACGATCGGGCGCGAGGGCAACGACCTCGACTTCCCCGACGACCCGTTCATCTCCGGCCACCACGCGCGGATCACGTGGGACGGCCAGCACCTGATCCTCACGGACCTCGGGTCCAAGAACGGCACCTTCCTCCGCATCGTGGGCGAGCACCCGCTCGTCCACGGTGACTACGTGTTCATGGGGCAGCAGCTGCTTCGCGTCGAGGTGGTATGACGCGCCCCTGCCCTCGCCCTGACCGACTCATGCACGTCCACGACCTGCCGGGAGCCTCCCCATGATCGTCTGCAACCGCTGCGGCAAGGAGAACCAGGATCACTACAAGTTCTGCCTCGGCTGCGGCGCGGAACTGACGTCGCCCGCCAAGCCAGGCGGGGACATCGCGGTGATGAAAACGATGATGGCCGACGCCGGGGCGCTCGGCCCGAGCGCGCCGCGCCCCGGTGGTCCGACTCCGTCGCCGTTCGGGCAGCCGATGCCGCCGCCCGGCCCCGCGCCGATGGGGCCGCCTCCGGGCCCTGGCCACATGCCGGGCATGCCGCCGGGCGGGCCGCTCGGCGGCTTCGCGCCGGCCGGACCGCCCGGTCCGCCGATGGGCGCCCCGCCGATGGGGCCGCCGCCCGGCCCGATGCCGGGACCGATGGGCGCCCCGCCGATGGGCCCGCCGCCCGGCCCGATGCCGGGACCGATGGGCGCCCCGCCGATGGGCCCGATGGGCGCGCCGATGCCGGCGCCAGGGCCGCTCGGCGGCCCGATGCCCGGGCCGCCCATGGGCGGCCCGATGCCCGGGCCCATGGGTCCACCGATGGGCCCGCCGCCCGGCCCGATGACGAACCCGATGGGCGCGGTGCCGATGGGGGGCATGCCGGGCGCGCCGGTCGGCCCGGGCGCGCCCCCGATGGGCCCGCCCCCTGGGGTCCCCGCCGGCTTCGGCAGCCCGTCGTTCGGCGCGCCTGCCGCCGGCCCCAAACGCTGCCCGACCTGCGGCACCGACGTGCCGTCCGGAAACCGGTTCTGCGGTTCGTGCGGCCACCGCATGGACGACGCCTCGGCCCCGGTGATGGCGCCGCCGCCCGTCGTCGCGCCCCCGGCGCCGCGGCAGCTGCTGACGCTGATCCGGCCCGACGGCAGCGAGGGCGGCACGGTCGACCTCCACCCGGGCGAGAACAAGATCGGCCGGCTCCACGGCGCGATGTTCGAGAACGACGGCTACCTCTCCCCGAACCACGCCGAGCTGATCCTCGCGCCCGGCGGCGCCCTGGTGCGCGACCTCGACAGCCTCAACGGCGTGTTCGTGCGCATGACCGAGGAGGAGGAGATCCAGCCCGGGCAGGTGTTCCGCATCGGCCAGGAGCTGCTCCGCTTCGACCTCGTCACGCCGCCGGACCCGCTCCCCGACGGCACGGAGGTGATGGGCAGCCCCAACCCCGGCTACTGGGGCAAGCTGACCGTCATCATCGGCAAGGACGTCGACGGCTCGGCGTTCCCGCTGCTGGGCGAGAGCGTCACCCTCGGCCGCGAGAAGGGCGAGATCAACTTCCCCGACGACGGCTACGTCTCGGGGCTGCACGCGCGCGTGTCCACGCGCGACGGCCGGGTGTTCCTCTCGGATCTCGGCAGCTCGAACGGCACGTTCGTGAAGATCGCCGGTGAGCGCGCGCTGCCGGTGGACAGCTTCGTGCTGCTCGGGCAGCAGCTGTTCCGCCTGAACTATTAGAGGTGGGGGAGCCGGGACGGCTCCCCCACACCCCCATCCGGGACTCTGAGGGAGCCGGGACGGCTCCCCCACACCCCCATCC
>WYBA01000208.1 GCA_011526095.1 Myxococcales bacterium
CGCCGGCGCGCGCCCGCGCCGCACGAGCTGATCGCCGCCGCGACCGCCGGGCTCGCCGCGCCCACCGCCGACGCGTTCGACGCCGACGACATCGCCGAGGCGGACCTCGGCGGGGTGATCGCGCGCGCCCGCGCGCTCGCCGGCGGCGCCGCGGCCGAGCAGGAGCTCGACGCGCTGATGGAGGCCGCCGCCGCGCCGATCGAGATCTCGATCGAGGAGGCCTCGGCCGGGCTCGCCAGCCTGTTCGGGACCGCGCCCGTGCCGGTGCGCCGCGGTCGCGGCGACGACTCGGTGCCGGTCGCGACCCGCCCGGGCTTCGCGACGCCGCCGCCGGTGACGACGCCGGCCGAGCCCGACGCGGCCGCCGTCGCCGAGGCCGCGCGCCAGATCGAGGCCAGCTTCGTCGAGGCCGAGCCGCCGACCGAGGTCACCGTGGCGGCCGTGGTCGCGCCGACGCCCGAGGCCGCGCCGGCGCCGGAGCCGGCGGCCGCGCGGGCCACCGCGCCGGTCGAGCCCGCGCGCGAGCGCCCGGCGCCGCGCGAGCGCCGCAAGAGCGACAACGAGGCGACCAAGGTCGTCAACCTCGAGGCGCTCGCGGCGTCGACCGTCGCGACCGAGGCGCAGACGCGCGTCGTCTCGCTCGACGCGCTCGCCGCCGCGACCGCGGAGCGCGATCCGGGGGATCGCACCGCCGTGTTCGCGATGGCGCCGGAGGCGGGCGTCGACGACGAGCGGACCAAGGTGGTGCGGGTCGGCGCGCCGCCGCCGCCCGAGGTCGACGCCGATCCGGATCCCGGCACCTCCGACGACGCCCTCGACTTCGAGCGCCCGGCCCGGGTGCCGCGCGAGTTCGGCGACGGCGAGGGCGACGTCGACACCCAGGTCCGCGCCGCGCGACCGCACGGCGCGACGATCCCGACGCCGCCGCCCCACGGCGCGATCGACGACGACCTGCCGCCCGCGCCACCGCGCGCGACCCGGCGAACCACGCCGCCGCCGCCGCCGCCCTCGAAGGGGGGCAAGCGGCGCAGCGAGCCGCCGCCGCGCGTCACCGCCGCCGCCGCCGCCGCGCGCGCCGCGCCGGTCGCGGCGCCAGCGTCGAGCGGCTCGATCGACATCACGGACCTCGTCGCCGAGCTCGAGGCCGAGGCGGCGGTCCCGGCGCGTCACGGCGAGGACGGCGTCGGCGAGCGCCTCGGCGGCGAGGCGCTCGACGCCGCGAGCCTGCTCGACACCGGCCTCGACGCCTACCGCCCGCGCCGCGCGCCCGACGGGCCGGTCCCCGACCTCGCGAGCTTCGCCGACCCGCCGGCGGCGCCGGTGCGCCCGTCGCAGCGCGCCGACAGCCTCGACGCCGCGCTCGCCGCGCTCGACAGCCAGGACCTCGACCTCGACGGCGCCGGCCCGACCGACGACGACGCCGGCGAGGAGCGGACCAGCTACGACCGCCCCGCGTCCGGCGGCAGCCGGGTGACGCCGGCGCCCGAGCGCCCCGCGCCGCCGCGGGATGACGCGGACGACGACGACGACGGCCTCGAGATCGAGATCTCGCTCGACGACTGAGCGACGGGTGACGACGTGCCGCGCCCGGCCGATACCGCCCCGCTCGCGGACCTCGTCGCCACCTCGCGCGCGGTCGCGGCGACGCGCGCGCGCGGCGCCAAGCTGGCGCGCCTGGGCGAGCACCTGCGCGCGCTCGCCCCCGACGCCGCCGCGCTGAGCGCGAGCTACCTCGCCGGCGAGCTGCCGCAGGGTCGGATCGGCGTCGGCTGGGCGATGATCGCCGAGGCGCGAGCCGACGCGGTGGCGGAGGCGCCGACGCTGACCCTCGCCGACGTCGACCGGGCGATCGACGCGATCGCCGCCGCGCATGGCCCCGGCTCGGCGCGCGCGCGCAAGGACGCGCTCGGCCGGCTGCTCGCGGCGGCGACCGCCGACGAGCGCGACTTCCTCGGCGCGCTGATCCTCGGCGAGGTCCGCCAGGGCGCGCTCGCCGCGCTGATCGCCGAGGCGCTGGCGCGCGCGCACGACGTCCCCGCGGCGGAGGTGCGCCGCGCGGTGATGGTCGCCGGCTCGGTCGGCGAGGTCGCGCGCGCGCTCGCCGCGGCCGGGCGCGCGGGGCTGGCGCGGTTCGCGATCGCGCCGCTCACCCCGCTGGCGCCGATGCTGGCGCAGACCGCCGACGACGTCGACGACGCGCTGGCGCGGCTCGACGAGGCCGCGCTCGAGCTCAAGCTCGACGGCGCGCGGGTGCAGGTGCACAAGGACGGGGCCGAGGTGCGCGTGTTCTCGCGCGGCGGGCTCGACGTCACGCCGGCGGTGCCCGAGGTCGTCGCGGCCGCGCGCGCGCTGCCCGCGCGGCGCGCGATCCTCGACGGCGAGGCGATCGCGCTGCGCCCGGGCGGCCGGCCACACCCGTTCCAGGTGACGATGCGCCGGTTCGGCCGCGACCGCGCCGACGCCGCCGCGGTCGCGGCGCTGCCGCTGTCGCTGTTCGCGTTCGACGCGCTGCTGGTCGACGACGACCTCGTGCTCGACCGACCGGCGCGCGAGCGGTTCGCCGTGCTCGACGCGCTCGTCCCGGCGGCGCTGCGCGTGCCGCGCGTGATCACGGCGGATCCGGCGACGGCGCGCGCGTTCCTCGCCGACGCGTTCGCCGCCGGCCACGAGGGCGTGATGGCCAAGGCGCTCGACGCGCCGTACGCGGCGGGCGACCGCGGCGCCGGCTGGCTCAAGCTCAAGAAGGTGCACACGCTCGACCTGATCGTGCTCGCCGCCGAGTGGGGCTCGGGGCGGCGCAAGGGCTGGCTGTCCAACCTCCACCTCGGCGCGCGCGACCCCGTGCGCGGGTTCGCGATGCTCGGCAAGACGTTCAAGGGCATGACCGACGAGCTCTTGGCGTGGCAGACGCGCGAGCTGCTCGCGCGCGAGGTCGGCCGCGACGGCCACGTCGTCCACGTCCGCCCCGAGCTCGTCGCCGAGGTCGCGTTCAACGACGTCCAGGTGTCGCCGCAGTACCCCGCCGGGCTGTCGCTGCGCCTGGCGCGCCTCGTCCGCTACCGCCCCGACCGCACCGCGGCCGACGCCGCCACGATCGACGACGTCCGCGCGATCGCGATCGCCGACGGCGTGGTCGAGGCGTGAGCGGCCGGCGGCGGGCGTCGCCCACCGACCGTGGCTGGGGTAGGCTCCGCTCATGGCGCTCGCAACGATCGTCGTCGGCGTGGACTTCTCGGACGAGGCGGCGCTGGCGAGCCGGCTGGCGCTCGCGGTCGCGCGGCGCGCCGGCGCGCGGCTGGTGCTCGTCCACGCCGCCGCGATGCCCGACGCGGCGTACGGCGTGCCCGACTCGATGGTCGGCACGCGCGACGCCTACCTGGCGATCCTGCGCGACCGCGTCGCCGACGATCAGCGCGCGCTGGGCGAGCTGCGCGAGCGCCTCGACGGCCAGGGCGCCGAGGTCTCGCACCTGGTGATCGACGGGTTCGCCGACGACGCGATCGGCCACACCGCCGACGAGCTCGGCGCCGACCTCGTCGTCGTCGGCTCGCGCGGCCGGCGCGGGCTGTCGCGGCTGTTGCTCGGCTCGGTCGCCGAGCGCGTCGTGCGCACCTCGCCGGTGCCGGTGCTGGTCGCGCGCGGCGAGCGCGACGTCGCCGACGGCGGGTTCCGCAAGATCCTGGTCGCGACCGACTTCTCGGCGGCGGCCGAGCGCGGGCTGGCGCTGGCGCGCGAGGTCGCCGCGGCCGACGCGACGATCGACCTGGTCCACTGGTGGACCGTGCCGCAGCTGTCGCGCGCCCACGCCACCGACGAGGTCGACGCCACGCTCGCCGAGATCCGCGCCGAGGTGACGACCGCGGGCGAGCGGCGGTGCCGGGCGGCGATCGCCGACGTCCCCGCCGGCGGCCCCGCCGTGCGCTGGCACGTCGTCGAGGGCGACGCGCAGGACGGCGTGCTCGAGTGGGCGACGCGCGAGGGCTCGGACCTGATCGTCGTCGGCAGCCACGGCCGGCGCGGGCTGCGCCGGCTGATCCTCGGCAGCACCGCCGAGGCGATCGTCCGCCACGCGCCGTGCTCGGTGCTGGTCAGCCACGCCCCGCCGGCGCCGGCGCCCCCCGACGCCGAGGGTTGATCGCCGTCAAGTCGCGCCCCGGCGCGCCGGCGGTACAGTCGAGGTGCCGTCCATGCTCGACACCCTCGTCATCGGCTCGGGCTACGCCGGCAGCGCGATCGCGGCGCGGCTGGCGCCGCACGGTCGCGTCCTCGTTGTCGAGCGTGGCCGCCGCTGGCGCCCGGGCGACTTCCCGCGCGGCGTCGTCGGGCTCGGCCGCGCGTACCTCACCGCGCGCCACCCCGACGGGCTGTGGGCGATGCGGCTCGGCGCCGGCACCGGCGTCGCGTTCGCGAGCGCCGTCGGCGGCTCGAGCGCGGTCAACTACGGCATCACCGCGCGCCCCGACGATCACGTGTTCGACGCCTGGCCGGTCACCGCCGCCCAGCTCGACCCGTACTTCGCGCGCGCGCGCGACGTGCTCCGCCCCAGCGCGAGCCCGCGCGCCGACCGGCTCGGCGACAAGGCGTTCCTCGACCTCGTCGAGCCGGGCCGCCGCGTCGACCTCGAGAACACGATCGACTGGGAGCGGTGCGACGACTGCGGCCGCTGCGTCCCTGGCTGCAACCGCGGCGCGAAGCGCACGCTCGAGGACAGCTACCTCGCGCTCGCGCTCGCCGCGGGCGCGGAGCTGCGCCCCGGCACCGAGGCGATCGACCACGTCGCGCTGCCCGACGGCCGGCACCTGGTGGCGCTGCGCCCGACCGGCGGCGGAGGCGGCGGCTGCGAGTGGGTCACCGCGCGCCACGTCGTGATCGCCGCCGGGACGCTCGGCACGCTCGACCTGCTCCACCGGTGGCGGCTGCCCGTCGGGCCGCGGTTCGGCGAGCGGATCGGGCTCAACGGCGACGGGCTGGCGTTCCTCCACGACACGCCCCACGCGCTGACCAGCCACAGCGGCGCGCCGATCTCGACGTCGGTGCGGCTGCCGTTCGTCGACGCGGACGGCCGCACGCGCACCCTGACCGTGATGAGCGGCCGCGTGCCCGCCGCGGCGCTGCGGTTCACCGCCGCCGCGCTCGCGCTCGCCGCCGGCCGGCTCGCCGACGGCGACGCGCCCGGCGGGGCGTCGACGCCGGGCAGCGCGCTCCGCCGGCTGCGCGACCTCGTCGTCGTCGACGGCGGCGGCGCGCTGTCGCGGTCGTTCATGTTCAAGCTCGACGCCGAGGACTCGTCGGCGGGCCGCGCGCGGTTCACGCGGGCCGGCGCCGTGATCGACTGGCCGGACTACGCCGACGATCCGATCCTGCGGTTCGCCGAGGCGCGGCTGCGCGACTGGGCCGCGCGCACCGGCGGGCGCGTGATCAAGAGCGTCGCGCGGCTCACCGGCGGCCGCGGGTTCAGCGTCCACCCGCTCGGCGGCTGCCGCATGGGCCGCTCGATCGACGACGGCGTCGTCGACGACGTCGGCCGCGTGTTCGACCCGCGCGGCGGCGTCCACCCCGGCCTGCGCATCGCCGACGGCAGCGTCGTCCCTGGCTCGATCGGCGTGCCGCCGAGCTGGACGATCGCCGCGGTCGCCGAGCGCATCGCCGACGACCTGATCGCCGAGCAGCGACGCGCGCGCACCTGAGCGGCGGCGCGGGCTCAGCCGCCCAGGCCGGGCAGCGCGAGGCGCGGGATCACGCGGGCCGGGTCGCCGGCCTCGGCCTGCCAGATCGCGACCATGTCGTCGGCCTGGGTCCGGCCGGTCTGCGCGATGCGCTCGACCGGCGCGAGCAGCGGCACCGACGCCGGCGCGACGCGCGCCAGGCCGGCGCGGGCGATCGCGACCAGCTCGCGGGCGAGGTCGCCGACGGTGTGGTCGCCGACGCGGGTCGCCAGGCCGGTGCGCGGCACCTCGTCGGCGAGGCGCTGGCGGTCGGCGAACGACAGCCGCGCGGTCAGCGCGATCGCCGCGGCGCGCGCCTCGGCGTCGTACAGCAGGCCGCGGCACAGCGGCGCGAGCGCGTCGATCATCTCGATCGAGCCGCAGTCGCAGCCGCGAACCTCGATGTACTTCTTGAGCCGCGCCTCGGGGAACAGCGTCGACAGGTGCAGCGCCCAGTCGGCGCGCGTCGCGCGCTCGCCCTGCCACCCCTCGGCCATGAACCGGCGGAACGTCAGGCCCTCGACGACGCGGTACGCGCCGTCGCGGTAGAGGAAGTACATCGGCACGTCGAGCGCCCACTCGGCATAGCCGCGGAACACGTCGCCGGGCTCGAACGGGAACGCCAGCAGCCCGCAGCGATCGCGATCGGTGTCGCGCCAGATCCGCGCGCGCCAGCTCTGCCACCCCGACGGCCGCCCGTCGACGACCGGCGAGTTGGCGTACAGCGCGGTGAGCAGCGAGGTGACGCTCATCAGGCAGCGCAGCTTGTCGTGGGCGTCGGCCTCGTCGCTGTAGTCGAGGTTGACCTGCACCGTCGCGGTGCGCTGCATCATGTCGAGGCCGAGCGCGCCGACCTTCGGCATGTACGCGCGCATGACGTCGTAGCGCAGCTTCGGCATCCACGGGATGTCGGCGCGCACGCCGAACGGGCGCAGCGCGGCGGACAGCCACGCTAGCCCGAGGTCGGCGGAGATCGTCGCGAGCTTCTTGCGGTAGCCCGCGAACAGCTCGACGAACGCGGCGTCGGCGTCGACCGGGGGGCCGGCGAGCTCGAGCTGCCCGCCGGGCTCGATCGTGATCTGCGAGGTCGTGCACGACAGCGCGATCGTGTGGCCGGCCTCGGTGATCGGCTCCCACCCGAGCCGGGCGAACCGGGTCAGCACCTCGCCGATGCCGTCGGGGCCGTCGTAGGCCGGCGCGCTGCCGACCGGGCCGTGGTCGGCCCGCGCGCGCACCCCGACCAGCTCGTGCTCGGTGCCGATCCGCCACTCGGACGCGGGCTTGCCGGCGTCCCGGAAGTACGCGACGAGCTCGTCGACGGAGGTCAGGGGGACGGCGTCAGCTTCGTCGACCAGGTGCATGCGGGCCGGACCTTAGCGTAGGAACGCTACTCACGCTGCCCGGCCCACACCAGCTCGAGGCCGCCGCGCGCGCCGGCCATCCGCAGCGTGAGCCGCTCGACGCCCGGGCCGAGCAGCCGCGGCTCGCGCGGGAACCGGGCGACGTAGGCCTCGGCGAAGTCGCCGAACCCCGGCAGCTCGCTGCGCAGCACGTACTCGGGGCGCTTGTCGCGGACGATCTCGGTGGCCGGGATCTCGGCGCCCGAGGCGTCGACCAGCCACACCCGCCACGACGCCTTCGCCCCGCGCTCGAGGTCGTTCTCGTCGCGGTCCCAGGTGGTCAGGACGAGCGAGATCTCGAGCGCGGCCTCGTCGGCGGCGCGCTGCTCGGTCTCGAGCTGGGCGCGCGCCGCGGCGCTGAGCTTGCCGTGGCGGGCCTGGCGCTCGATCCACGCCGCGCGCCACGCCGGCGACCGGATCGTGGCGTGGAGCTCGGCGACGAGCTGGTAGTCGCCGCGGAGCTGGGCCGACCGGGTCCAGGCCCGGGTGACGTCGTCGAAGTCGCCGACGGCCGACGACGCCGGCCACGCGCCGTCGAGCACCACCGGCGCGGGCGGGCGCGGGCAGCCCGCGCCGGCCCCGACGGCGACGACGGCGGCGACCGTGACGGCGAGCAGCGCGCGGCGCGTCGGCCGGCGCATCAGGCGAGGAAGTCCTTGCGCGTGAACAGCGTGGTGAGCGGCGCGTGCGCCTCGACCGCCTCGCGCCCGCCCTCGAGCCGGTCGACCAGCGCGACGACGTGCGCGACCTCGAACCCGGCGCCCCGCGCGCGCTCGATCGCGCGCAGCGTCGAGGCGCCGGTGGTGACGACGTCCTCGACGATCACGACCGGCGCGCCCGGCGCGAGGCGCCCGGGCTGCTCGAGCCACTGGCCGGTGCCGTGCCCCTTGGGCTCCTTGCGGACGATGAACGCGTGGAGCGGGCGCCCCGACAAGAAGCTCATCGTCGCGACCGCCGAGGCGAGCGGGTCCGCGCCGAGCGTCAGCCCGCCGACGCCGCGCGCCGCGGGCGCCACCGCCTCGATCACGGCGCGGAACAGCTGGCCGATCAGGAAGTGGCCCTCGGCGTCGAGCGTGACCTGCTTGCAGTCGATGTAGAAGTTCGACTTCAGGCCCGAGGACAGCGTGACCTCGCGCTCCTGGAACGACAGCGTGCGCAAGAGCTCCAGCAGGCGCGCCCGCTGGTGGGTGAAGATCGGCGAGGACGACAGCGCGACGAGGGCCGACATGGCGGCGCCACTCTACGTCACTTCCGACGCTTCTTGGAGCCCCGGACGCCGCGCAACCGCTCCCAGAACGTCTGCGGCTCGTAGTCGTCGTCGAGGTCGTCGAACGACTCGATCCGCGGCGCGGTCTTCGCCTCGGCGTGGCCGGCGTGGAAGAACGCCTCCTCGTCCTCGGTGAACGCCACGGCGTGCTCGCGCACCTGCTTGATCTCGGCGCTGCGCGCCGGGTCGCGCACGTCGGCCGTCGCCGGCTTCGCCGCCTCCGCGGCCGCGACCGCGGTGGCCGCGGCGCTCGCGGCGGCGAGATCGGCGACGAGCACGGACGGCTCGACGACGACGGCGGGCGCGTCGGCCACGGGCGGCGGCGAGGGCGAGGGCTCGGGCACGGCCGCGATCTCCCCGCTGGCGCGGCGCGCGCGGTCGGACGGAGAGGTCGTGTCCGTCGCCGCCGCCGTCGTCGGCTCCGTCGCCGTGGCCGTTACCGCCGCCGTCGCCGTCTCCGTCTCCGCTACCGGCGCCGTCTCCGCCGCCGTCTCCGTTACCGTCTCCGGCGCCGTCGCCGTCGCCGTCTCCGGCGGCGTCGCCGCCTCCGTCGCCGTTACCGCCTCCGTCTCCGTCTCGGTTACCGGCGCCGTCTCCGTCGCCGTCGCCGTCACCGCCGCCGTCTCCGTCGCCGCCGCCGCCACCGCGGCCGCCTTCACCGGCACCGTCACCGGCTCGCTCGCCTCGGGCGAGACGACCACGCTCTCCGGCTCCGCCAGGGAGATCGGCTCGGTCACCGGCTCGGCGTCGCGCTCGGAGGCGCCGGACGCCTCGGGCTGCGGCTCCGGGCCGAGATCCACCGTCACCGACGGCTCGCTGCCGGGGAACATCTTCGTCCGCGCCTCGGCGTCGGTCAGCGACTCCAGCCCCTCGCGCCCCTCCGCCCGCGCCGCCAGCGCGCCGACGCCGATCTGGATCTCGCCCGACGCCTCCGACGACGGCACGACGCCGGTGATCCCGCTCGGCTCGACCGTGCCGGCCCGCGGCACCAGCGACGCCCAGTCGACCGGGGCGGGCGCGGTGGGCGTCCGGCTCGCGCCGGCGCCGCGCGCCGGCTTCTTGTTCCGGTTGCCCTTCTTCTTCCTGTTGCCGCCCTTGCCCGTCGCCCCGCCCGGCCCGGTCCCCGCGCGCGCCGTCACCGGCTCGCTGTCGCCCATCCCCATCGTGCGATCGATGACCGCGTCGCGCGGCTCGTCACCGACCAGCCACTCGTCGACGGCGAGCATCGCGCGCAGCGCCGCCTTCGGCCGCTGCACCGCCACCTTGCGCAGCAGGCCGGCCTCGACCGCGCGGTGCCCGACCCGCAGCGTCTCGAACACGCGGAACGGCGAGTCCTCGAGCACATCGGCGAGGGTGCGGTTGCCGTCGAACAGGCGCAGCACGCCGTGCACCTCCGTCGGCAGCTGCCGCGCCATCGCCTGGATCTTCGCCACGTCCGGCTCGTAGACCGCCGCGGGCGACAGCCCGCCGGCGACGTCGCGCACGTCGTGGAGGAACCGCTCGGCGTGCTCGAGCACCTCGACGTGGGGCAGCGGGATCTGCCGCCGCCGCACCACCGGCTCGTGCCGCCACTCGAACCGCGCCTCGGTCCACAGCAGCAGCTGGTGGAGCGCGGCCTGGCCGTGCAGCGCGCCCATCTGCGCTGACGTCACCTCGCCCTCGAAGAACCGCACCTCGCCGCGGCGGAGCCCGCGCACCAGCGTCAGCACGCCCGAGCGGCCGGTCGCCGCCAGCGCGCGCACCAGATAGAACACGCCGTAGCACTCGGCGAGATCCCCCGTGACCGTCGCGCGGTGCCCCTTCTTGCGCCCCGCGAGCAGCCGCCCGACGACGACGACGTCGCGGACGAACGCGGGCTCGAGCAGCACTTCGTCGGCGCCCGCCGCCCACGCCTCGGCCCGGCCGATGCCGTTGCCGACGTAGAGAATGGGCGCGGCCGGACAGCGATCGGCCGCCGCGGTGAGCGCGCGCAGCAGCGCGCGCGCCGCGGCCGCGTCGTCGGCCCCCGCCACCAGCAGCGCGACGTCCGCGTCGAGGGCACCGAGCAGCGAGGCGGCCTCACCATCGCCGCCGGCGGGCGGTGACGGCGCCACCACCGTCGCGCCCTCGCGCTCGAACCCCAGGCGGACCGCGTCGACCGCGCGGCGATCGTGCTGAACCACCACGACTTTGGAAATCGATGACATGACGGAGGAAACCGGCCTGGAGTATAACCGTCCGCAGAGCATGGCCGACACGGTTTTCGCCCGGACCGTGGTGTGGTATGCGCACACCTCCGACCGTCCGTGATCGTCCTCGAGCTCCTCCAAGGTTCGTCGGCGCGCTCGCTCTACGAGCTGCGCGCCGGTGTCGTCACGCTCGGTCGTGCCGCGACCAACACGGTCGTGATCACCGACTACCACCTGTCGGGCGAGCACGGGCAGATCGTCCGCGAGGGCGACGGCTACGTGTACCGAGATCTGCGCTCGACCAACGGCTCGGTCGTGGACCGCGGCGGCCAGCGCCTCGCCGTCGACGCGACGCGGCGGTTCGAGCTGGGCCTGGCCCACGGCGACCTGCTGCTGCTCGGCGACCCGAAGAACCCGGTGTCGATCCGCGTGCGGATCCTGCCCGGCGCCCGCGCCCCTGCCGGAGGCGGCGGCGACGAGCTGGGCGAGCGGCTGATCGCCTCGCGCTCGATCGTCGACCTGCCCGCGGTCACCGATCAGCTCGAGCACGACCCCGTCGGCGCGCTGCGCGTCTACAAGGCGCTGCAGAAGCTCGGCGGCCGGCTCGATCAGTCGGCGTGCGTCGAGGCGTGCGTCGAGGCGATGTTCGAGCTGCTGCCCCGCGCCACCCACGTCGCGGTGCTGCTGCGCGCCGAGTCCGACAAGGACCGGTTCGTGCTCGCGATGTCGCGCGAGCGGCTGCCCGGCGGCAAGACGCGCGACCTGCGCGCGTCGACCAACGACGGCGGCGCGGACCCGGTGCGCGCGAGCCGGACGATCCTGCGCCGCGTGCTGGCGGACCGCGCCGCGCTGCTCACCGCCAACGCCGGCGAGGAGCTGTCGAGCTCGGAGTCGATCCTCGGCGGCCAGATCCTCTCGATGATCGCGGTGCCGCTGTGGCGCGGCGACGAGATCATCGGCATGGTCCAGGCCGACAACCGCCACTCGGCCGGGATGTTCGACGAGAACGACCTCGAGGTCGCGCTGCTGCTCGGCTCGCAGGCCGCGCTCGCGGTCGACAACGCCAGCCTGGTGTCGCGGCTCAAGGTCGCCGAGGAGCGGCTGCGCGGCGAGAACGTCTACCTCAAGAAGCGCGGCGAGCAGCGCATGCGGTTCGAGAACATCGTCGGCGACTCGCCGGCGATGAAGTCGGTGCTGGCGCAGCTCGAGAAGGTGATCGACACCCGCGCCACCGTCTGCATCTACGGCGAGACCGGCACCGGCAAGGAGCTGATCGCCAGCGCGATCCACTACAAGTCGAACCGCGCGGACAAGATGTTCGTCGCGCAGAACTGCGCCGCGCTGCCGGAGAACCTGCTCGAGTCCGAGCTGTTCGGCCACAAGCGCGGCGCGTTCACCTCGGCCGACGCTGACAAGAAGGGCCTGTTCGAGATCGCCGACGGCGGCACGCTGTTCCTCGACGAGATGGGCGAGATGCCGCTGTCGCTGCAGGCGAAGCTGCTGCGCGTGCTGCAGGAAGGGACGATCCGCCCGGTGGGAGCGACCGCCGAGAAGCAGGTCGACGTCCGGATCATCTGCGCGACGAACCGCGACCTCGCCGCCGAGGTCGAGAAGGGCCGGTTCCGCCAGGACCTGTACTACCGGCTGATGGTGTTCCCGCTGCAGCTCCCGCCGCTGCGCGAGCGCCGCGAGGACATCCCCGCGCTCGCCGCGCACTTCCTCAAGCGCTACGCCGAGGAGTACCGGCTCGACCTGCCCGGGTTCACCCAGGAGTCGCTCGACGCGCTGTCGAGCTACGCCTGGCCGGGCAACATCCGCGAGCTCGAGAACGAGGTCCAGCGCCTGACGATCCAGGCCGAGTCGGGCCACTGGATCGAGGTCACGGACCTGTCGCCGCGCCTGCGCCGGGTCGAGGGCACGGTCGCGCGCGTCGCCCCCAAGAAGGGCACGCTCAAGGAGATGATGGACCAGGTCGAGCGGTGGCTGTTGCAGGAGGCCCTGCGCGAGCACGGCGGCAACAAGACCCGCACCGCGGCGACCCTCGGCATCACGCGCGAGGGCCTGCACAAGAAGCTCGCCAAGTTCGGGCTCTAGATCTGGGGGGAGCCGGAACGGCTCCCCCCAGACCCCCCATCCGGGACTCAGAGGAGCCGGAACGGCTCCCCCCAGACCCCCCATCCGGGACTCAGAGGAGCCGGAACGGCTCCCCCCAGACCCCCCATCC
>WYBA01000209.1 GCA_011526095.1 Myxococcales bacterium
ATCATCCCGGCGAGCGCGAAGTAGAGGCTGCGCAGGCCGAGGATCGCGAACACGTTGCTGGTGAACACCAGGAACGGGTCGGTGGTGATCGCGAAGATCGCCGGGATCGAGTCGACCGCGAAGATCAGGTCGGTGAACTCGACGAGCATCAGCGCCAGGAACAGCGGCGTGAACAGCAGCGCGCCGGTCTTCGCCGCGGCGACGACGCGATCGTGCTCGAACGGCGCGCCGGGCTCGGCCGGGGCGTGGCTGTCCGGCGAGCCCGCGCGCACGACGAACCGCTCGCCGTGGTAGCGCTCGGTGATCGGCAGCAGCCGCCGCGCCAGCCGGACGATGACGTTGCGGTTCAGGTCGGTCGCCTCCCCCGACAGCACGAGCATCTTCACGCCGGTGAGGATCAGGAACCCGCCGAACACGTAGATGATCCAGGTGAACTGCGTGATCAGCGCGGCGCCGACGGCGATCATCGCGCCGCGCATCGCGAGCGCGCCGACGATGCCCCAGAACAGCACGCGGTGCTGGTAGATCGCGGGGACCCCGAGGAACCCGAAGATCATCGCGATCACGAAGATGTTGTCGACGGCGAGGGACTTCTCGACGAGGAAGCCGGTCAGGTACTTGACCGTCGCCGACCCGCCGTCGTTGTAGTAGGTCGTCCCGTCGGCAGCGACGACCGGCGTCGACATCGTGTCGGTCGTCGTCCCGAGGCCGAGCCAGTGGTGCTCGTAGCCGAGGTAGATGAAGCCGCTGAACGCGACGCCGAGGCTGATCCACACCGCCGACCAGCCGAGGGCCTCGCGCGTCCGCACGACGTGCGCCTTGCGGTGGAACACGCCCAGATCGAGCGCGAGCAGGACGAGGATGAAGGCGATGAAGCCCGCGTACATCCAGATCATGGTTCAGCCGGCCTCCGATCGGGCGTAGCGGGATGCGCCGGCCGCGGCGCGGGCGTACGGCGCGCGGCTGCGGTCGAGGGCGCGCAGCACGGCGCGCGACATCCGGCCGGCGGCGACCGCGACCGCGACCTCGAGCGAGGCGTCGCGCTCCTCGACGATGATCTCGGGCAGCTCGCGGCCCGCGAGCCGGATCCGGCACACCTTGTCGACGCCGCCGCGCGGGCCGTTGACGTCGGCGAGCGTCACGTCGACGCGACGGACGACGTCCGCGGCGCGCGACAGCGCGAAGTGGATGCGGCGCGCGGTGAAGGCGCGGAGCTCGTCGGTGAGCTCGACGCCGCGGGGCTTGATCACGAGTCGCATGGAGACCTCCGTGGTGGTTCCTCCAGGCGTAGGTCCGGCGCGCGCGCGCGACGATGTCGAAGTTCCGTCGCGAACGGTCGACGCGGTCGAACGATCCACGTCGCGCGACACTTCGGCGAGGTCGAACGTTTGTCTCGTCTTTTCGACATCGACGAACGGTCGAGGCGCCCCCAGGCTGCGCCCACCTGGAGGTCGACATGCATCCATCGTCATCGCCGATCGTCCTGCCGACCCGCGCCCGGGCCCGTGACCGGGCGGAGCGCCGCCGTGGCTGATCGTGCGACGCGCCGCGGCCGCGGCCTGCATCACCTGGCGTGGCTCGTCGCGTTCGCCGGCGCGGGCACCGCCCTGCTCGTGCTCATGCTCGGCGCCGCGTTCGGCTTGCTCGGCCCGCTCGGCGACGTCTACTTCGCGCTGACCACGCCGCTCGTCCCCGAGGGCTGGCGCGACGAGTGGACGTCGCTGCCCGGCGTCGTCCACCTCGCGATCGCCGGCGTCGCCGTCGCCGCGGTCGCGGGCGTCGCCGGCGAGCTCCTCGACTGACCGCGCGCCCCGCGCGCACCTCCCGAACCACGCGAACCCCGACCGGAGCGAACCCCATGGCGTCCATGACCTGTCCCCGCTGCCACACCGCCGAGCTCGTCGAGAAGAACCGGACCGGCGTCCTGATCGACATCTGCACCAGCTGCCGAGGCGTCTGGCTCGACCGCGGCGAGCTCGACAAGCTGATCGCGGTCGCCGCCAACCACGGCGCCGGCGACGACGACGTCGCGGACGACCCGCGCGGGCGCGGCCGTCGTCACGATGACGACGACGATGACGACCGCCGGGGGCGCGGCCGCAGTCGCTGGTGGGATATCTTCGATTGAGATGAGGGCCCCATGGAGTGGCTGAACTACCACCACCTCCTCTACTTCTGGGTGGTGGCCAAGGAGGGTGGGCTCGCGCCTGCGGGCAAGCTGCTGCGCCTGTCCCACCCGACGCTGAGCGGCCAGATCCGCAAGCTGGAGGAGGCCCTCGACGTCAAGCTGTTCCAGAAGCGGGGCCGCCGCCTCGAGCTCACCGAGATCGGCCGCGTCGCGTTCCGCTACGCCGACGAGATCTTCGGGCTCGGCCGCGAGCTGCGCGACGTGCTGCGCGGCCGCCCCGTCGACCGGCCGCTGCGGCTGGTCGTCGGGATCGTCGATGTCGTCCCGAAGCTGCTGATGCGCAAGCTGCTCGGCCCGGCGCTCGACTCGCCGCAGGCGGTCCAGCTCGTGTGCCACGAGGACCGGTTCGATCGCCTGCTCGCCGACCTCGCGGCCCACGAGCTCGACGTCGTGATCGCCGACGGCCCCGTGCCGTCCGGCTCGCCGGTCCGCGCCTACAACCACGTCCTCGGGCAGTCCGACGTCACGGTGCTCGGGCCGCCGTCGCTGGCGCGCACGATGCGGCGCGGCTTCCCGCGGTCGCTCGAAGGCGCGCCGGTGCTGCTGCCGCTCGAGGGGGGCTCGATGCGGCGCGAGATCGACGAGTGGCTGCGCAGCCAGGGGGTCACGCCCCGGATCGTCGCCGAGGCCGAGGACAGCGCGCTGCTCAAGGTGTTCGCGGCCGACGGCATGGGCGTGGTGTTCGTCCCCACCGCGATCACCGACATCGTGTGCCGGCGCTACGACCTCGCCGAGATCGCGCGGGTCGAGGCGATCAAGGAGCGCTACTACGCGATCAGCGTCGAGCGCCGCCTCGTCCACCCGGCGGTGCTCGCGATCCGCGACGCCGCGCGCGGCGACGTGTTCGCGGCGTGACCGGCGGCGCGTCGCGCACGCTCACGCCGCCGGCGCCAGCGCCGCGCCCGCGCGCGCGCGGCGGCGCGCGAGCAGCTTGCGCAGCTCCTCGGCCCACAGCACCAGGCTGGCGACCGCGCCGATCGCCAGCGCCTGGGCCAGATCGATCGGGACGGCGTGGAACACCGACGCCAGCGGCGCCCAGAACACGACCGCGAGCTGGAGCAGGTTGCCGACGACGAGGCCGCCGAGCAGCCACGGGTTGCGCAGCAGGCCGGTGGCGAACGCGGACCGCGACTCGGCGCGGACGTTGAGGACGTTGTACCACTGGCACACCGCGAGCAGCGTGAACGTCTCGGTCTGGACCTGCGCGAACGGCACGCCCTCGGACAGCCGGTACGCGAACCAGCCGAACGTCGACGCGGCGATCGCCGGCGTCATGACCAGGAGGCGGGCGAGCATGCCGCGCGTCAGCAGCGGCTCGCGCGTCGGCAGCGGCGGCCGCCGCATCTCGTCGCCCTCGGCCGGCTCCATGATCAGGTTCACGGTGACCACGCCCTCGGTCACGAGGTTGATCCACAGGATCTGGACCGCGGCGAGCGGCGGCGGGTAGCCGAGCAGCAGCGCGGCCAGCAGCACGAGGACCTCCGCCAGCGAGGTCGACACCAGGTAGAGCACCGCCTTCTTGATGTTGCGGTAGACGACCCGGCCCTCCTCGACCGCGGCGACCATCGTCGCGAAGTTGTCGTCGCCGAGGACGATCTTGGACGCCTGCTTGGCGACCTCGGTGCCGGTGACGCCCATCGCGACGCCGACGTCGGCCCGCGCCAGCGCCGGCGCGTCGTTGACGCCGTCGCCGGTCATCGCGACCACCGCGCCCTCGCGCTGGTAGGCCTCGACGATCCGGAGCTTCTGGGCCGGGTGGACCCGCGCGAACACGGCGATCCGGTCGATGCGCGCCGCGAGCTCCGAGTCGGAGAGCGCCTCGAGCTCGCGGCCGTCGACCGCCTCGTCGCCCGGCCGCGCGATCCCGAGATCCCGCGCGATCGCCTCGCCCGTCGTCTTGTGATCGCCGGTCACCATCACGGGGCGGATGCCGGCCGCGCGGCAGCTCGCGACGGCGTCCCGGACCTCGGGACGCGGCGGGTCGATCTGGCCGAGCAGCCCGAGCAGCACGATCCGGCCGGCGTGCGCCGCGACGCCCGCGTCGCCGTCGAGCGTGCCCGGCGCGATCCCGATCGCGAGCACGCGCAGCGCGCGCGCGGCCATCGCGTCGATCGCCGCGCGCACCTCGGCGCGCGCGGCCTCGTCGAGCGCGCGGTCCTCGTCGCGGACGCGCGCGGCGCCGCACAGCTCGAGCACGACCTCCGGGGCGCCCTTGACGATCACCAGCGCGCCGCCCGGGGCGTGGTGCTGGGTCGCCATCAGCTTCACCGCCGGATCGAACGGCAGCTCCGCGACGCGCGGGGTGCGCGCGCGGACGTCGTCGGGCACGACGCCCGCCTTGATCGCGAGCGTGACCAGCGCGACCTCCGTCGGGTCGCCGATCGGCGTCCACCGCGGCGGGGCGTCGCTCGGTCCGCGCAGCGTCGCGTCGTTGCACAGCACCGCCGCCTCGACCAGCGCGAGCAGCTCGCGGTCCGCCGCCGCGACCGGCGCGCCGCCCTCGACGAGCTCGCCGTCCGGCTCGTAGCCGATGCCGCCCACGGCGACGCGGCGGCCGTCGGGCAGCCACAGCTCGGTCACGGTCATCTCGTTGCGGGTGAGCGTGCCGGTCTTGTCGGTGCAGATCACGGTCGTCGAGCCGAGCGTCTCGACCGCGGCGAGCCGCCGCACGACCGCGCGCCGCGCCGCCATGCGCTGGACGCCCACCGCGAGCGCGATCGTCATCGCGACGGGGAGGCCCTCGGGGATCATCCCGACGAGCTGGCTGATCGCGATCATCAGCACCTGCCCGGTCGGCAGGCCGCGCGCCGCGCCGATCGCCATCACCAGCGCGAACATCGCGGCGCCGGCGATCACGAGCAGCCGGCCGAACTGCGCCACGCGCCGCTCGAGCGGGGTCGGCAGCTCCCGCGCGGTGCTGGCGAGCCGGGCGATCCGCCCGATCTCGGTGCCCTGCCCGATCTCGACGACGACCGCGCGGGCGCGACCCGCGGTGACGTGCGTGCCGGCGTAGATCATGTTCGAGCGGTTCGCGAGCGGCGTGTCCGGCGCCACCGGTCGCAGGTCCTTCGCGACCGGCACCGACTCGCCCGTCAGCGGCGCCTCGGCGATCTGCAGCGCGGCGCCGTGCAGCACGCGCGCGTCGGCCGGGACGGCGTCGCCCGCCTCGACGAGGATCACGTCACCGGGGACGAGGTCGCGCGCCTCGAGCACGACCTCGCCGCCGTCGCGCAGCGCGCGGGCGGGGTGCGCGGCGAGCCGGCGCAGCGCCTCCAGCGAGCGCTCGGCGCGCCCCTCCTGCAGCGCGCCGACGACGGCGTTGAGCCCGACGACGACGGCGATCACCGCGGCGTCGCTGCGGTGCCCGAGCGCGAGCGCGATCGCCGCGGCCGCGAGCAGCAGGTAGATCAGCGGGCTGCGGAACTGGCCGGCGAGCACGGCGAGCCGCGACCGCGGGCGGGCCTCGGGCAGGGCGTTGGGGCCGACGCGCGCCTGGCGCGCGCGCGCCTCGGCCGCGGTCAGCCCGACGTCGCCGTTCGCGCCGACGGCGGCGACCGTCTCCTCCAGCGGGAGGGCGTGCCAGGGGGCGGGTCGGGGCGTGGGTTGCGGCATCGTCGGTCTCCGGGCCCTCCGGGGTGGTGCACGTCGCACGCCAGCCGGGCGCGCGGCGCCGGCGGCGCCGGCGCGCAACCCGTGCGGCGAGGACTCCGGCGCCCTCCCATCCGCGACGTTCCCTGCGCGCTCGGGATCGTTCGACGAGGCCGACACGTCCCGCGCAAACTTCCGCAGTGTGCCGGCGGCGATCCGGCGTCATGGTGGAGGTGCTCGTCGGTGCGGGCGTCGGTCGCTACCTCCTCCGGTCGATCGGCGCCGCACCGGCGGCCTCCTTACGTCGTGCGCTCGCCACCCCCACGCCCGAGGTGGTAAGACGGCCCCACCGTGGCCGACGAGCGCTCCGACTTCATCCGCGACATCATCGAGGACGACCTCCGCACCGGGAAGCACGGCGGGCGGGTGCTGACCCGCTTCCCGCCGGAGCCGAACGGCTACCTGCACATCGGGCACGCCAAGTCGATCTGCCTCAACTTCGGGATCGCGCAGCAGTACGGCACGCGCTGCAACCTGCGGTTCGACGACACCAACCCGGTCAAGGAAGACACCGAGTACGTCGAGTCGATCCAGCGCGACATCGAGTGGCTGGGGTTCAGCTTCGGCGGCACGGCGCTGTACGCCTCGGACTACTTCGAGGAGATGTACCAGCTCGCCGAGGGGCTGATCGCCGACGGCAAGGCCTACGTCTGCGAGCTGACCGACGAGCAGATCAAGGAGTACCGCGGCACGCTGAGCGAGCCGGGGCGGCCGTCGCCGTGGCGCGATCGCCCGATCGAGGACAGCCTGGCGCTGTTCCGCAAGATGCGCTCGGGCGCGCTGCCCGACGGCGCGTGCGTGCTGCGCGCGAAGATCGACATGGCGGCGGCGAACATGAAGATGCGCGATCCGCTGCTCTACCGGATCCGCCACGCCCACCACCATCGCACCGGCGATGCGTGGTGCATCTACCCGATGTACGACTACGCGCACCCGCTGTCCGACGCGATCGAGGGCATCACCCACTCGATCTGCACGCTCGAGTTCGAGAACAACCGCGAGCTATACGACTGGGCGCTCGAGCACACGCGCGTCGCCGAGAAGCACGGCTTCACCCGCCCGCAGCAGATCGAGTTCGCGCGGCTCAACCTCGACTACACGGTGATGAGCAAGCGCAAGCTGCTCACGCTGGTCAAGGACGGCCACGTCCGCGGCTGGGACGACCCGCGGATGCCGACGATCGCCGGCATGCGGCGCCGCGGCTACAGCCCCGAGGCGATCCGCGCGCTCGCCGAGCTGGTCGGCGTGGCGAAGACCAACTCGGTCGTCGACATCGGCAAGCTCGAGTTCTGTGTCCGCGACGACCTCAACCGCACCGCGCCGCGCGTGATGGGCGTGCTGCGCCCGCTGAAGCTGGTGGTCACGTCGTACGAGGCGGGCGCGGCGGGCGGCGCGCAGACGTTCGACGCGCCGTACTTCCCGCCCGACGTCGGCAAGCCGGGCAGCCGCCCGGTGCCGATGTCGCGCGAGCTGTGGATCGAGCGCGACGACTTCGCGCTCGAGCCGCCCGAGGGCTACCAGCGGCTGGCGCCGGGGCGCACGGTCCGGCTGCGTCACGGCCACTGCGTCACGTTCGAGGACGCGGTCGTCGAGGGCGGCGAGGTCGTCGAGGTGCGGGTGCGGCACCTGCCCGAGACGCTCGGCGCCAACCCGCAGGGCGTGAAGGTGTCGGGCGTGATCCACTGGGTGTCGGCGGCGCACGCGATCGACGCCGAGGTCCGGCTCTACGACCGGCTGTTCGCGGTGCCGCGCCCCGAGGACGCCGAGGGCGACTTCGTCCAGAACCTCACGCCGGGGTCGCTCGAGGTGATCCGCGGCGCCAAGCTCGAGCCGAGCCTGGCGACCGCCGCGCCCGGCAGCCGGTGGCAGCTCGAGCGCGTCGGGTACTTCGTGCTCGACGCGGTCGACAGCCAGCCCGGCGCGATCGTGCTCAACCGCATCTCGACCTTGCGCGAGGCGGCGCCGGCGCGCGCCGTCGAGGCAGCGCCGGCCGAGCCGCGCGAGAAGAACGCCAAGGCCAAGACCCGGCCGGCGAAGCGCAGCCCGGCCGAGTACCGGGCCGAGGCGCGCGCGCGGGACGAGGCGCTCGCCGCGGCGTTCGACCGGCTGCAGCGCGTCCACGGCCTGTCCGAGGGCGACGCCGATCTGCTGACCGGCGAGCGCGCGGTGGCGGAGATGATCGAGGGGGCGATCGCCGCGGGCGCCGCGCCCGACGCGGCGGCGCGGTGGCTGGTCAACGACCCGTCGTTCGGCAAGGCGCCGTACGCGATGACGCCGGCGAACCTCGCCGCGTTCGTCGCGCTGCCGCTGGCCGGCCCCGCCGCCAAGGAGGTGTTCGCGAAGATGCGGGCCGAGGGCGGGGATCCGCGCCAGATCGCCGCGGCCGCCGGGCTCGACCAGGCCGCGGACGACGGCGTCGTCGGCAAGCTCGTGGACGACGTGATCGCCGCTCACCCCGACAAGGTCGCGCAGTACCGCGGCGGCAAGGTCGGCCTGCTCGGGTTCTTCGTCGGGCAGGTGGTGAAGGCGTCGGCGGGCAAGGCGAGCCCGCCGCGGGTCCAGGAGCTGCTGAAAGAGCGCCTGTAGCGGCCTGTCGCGGAGGGCGGGCAAGGGACTGGCCCCGGGCGCACGATGTCCGCTACGATGCGGCCCATGCGACTCGGGATCGTCGGGATCCTCGCCGCCCTGCTCGGGGCTGCGGGCTGTTACGAGGCACCGAAGCCGGCCTGCCAGTTCCTGTGCGGCGCGGGTGACGCGTGCCCGACCGGCTACGGGTGCGGCGACGACAACCGCTGCCACCGGATCGAGGGTGACGGCTCGCTCGCGGCGTGCACGGAGCCGCTCCCGACCGAGGACGACGCGGCGACGATCGACGCATCCACGATCGACGCGACGCCGATCGACGCCTCGGACATCGACGCGACGCCGATCGACGCGGAGGTGCCGGACGCGGAGGTGCCCGACGCGGAGGTGCCCGACGCGGAGGTGCCGGACGCGGAGGTGCCCGACGCCGAGGTGCCCGACGCCGAGGTGCCCGACGCGGCGCCACCCGACGCCGAGGCGCCCGACGCGGCGATCTGAGGGCGCTACCGCGCGCCGAGGGCGAGCCACAGGCTCGCCGCGGCCAGCGCGGCACACAGCCCGATCGCCAGCCACACCGGCCATAGCCGCGTGCGCGCGGCGCGTGCGCGCTCGAGCTCGAGCTGGAGCCGGGCGCGCTCGGCGGCGTGACGCTCGCGCTCGACGGACGCCTCGGCCTGCAGGCTGGCGATCCGGACCGTGAGCTCGCGCTCGCGGCGCAAGAGCGCGGCGCGGTCACCGTCGGTGACCAGGGCGAGGCCGGGCAGGGTGTTCATCGTCGTCGCCTCGGAGGACAGCGGCGGACCGGGCGGGTTGCACGTGCCCCGCCGCGGCCGCAGGTGTAGGCTGCCGCGCTGATGCGCCGTTCGTCGTCTGTTCTCGCGCACCTGGCCGCGATCGCGGCGCTCCTCTCGCTCGCGGCGTGCCCCGGCGGCGCGGCGCGCACCGGTGGCGGGCGCGCGGGTGGCGCGGGCGGCGGCCCGGCGCCGGTCGCCGGGGATCCGGTGGATTCCGAGGTGCCGCTGACCCCTCCGGGGCTGCGCCTGCCGCGGACGTTCGCGCCGGAGCGCTACGAGCTGTCGCTGGCGCTCGATCCCGCCGCGGCGGGCTTCACCGGCGACGTGGTGATCTCCGGCACGCTCGCCGAGCCGAGCGGCGTGATCTGGCTGCACGCCGAGCAGCTCGACCTCGCCGCGGCGACGGCGACCGCCGGCGGCGTCGACCACGCGCTCGAGGCCGTGACGTTCCCCGGCGGCGTCGTGGCGCTGCGCGCGCGGCAGGTGCTGCCGGCCGGGCCGGTCGCGGTGCGGGTGCGCTACGGCGGCGCCTATGATCAGCACGGCTCCTATGGCGTGTTCGTGCAGGAGGTCGCGGGCGAGCGCTACCTCTACACCCAGCTCGAGCCGCTCGCGGCGCGCCGGTTCGTGCCGTCGATCGACGAGCCTGACCGCAAGACCCCGTGGCGCGTCGTGGTCGAGGTGCCCGTGGATCTCGCCGCGCTCGGCAACGCGCCGGTCGAGCGCGAGGACATCGGGGCCGACGGCAAGAAGGTCGTGACGTTCGCGGAGACCGCGCCGCTGCCGACGTACCTGCTGGCGCTCGCGGTGGGGCCGTTCGAGCTGGTCGACGCGGGGCAGACCCGCGGCGGCGCGCCGATCCGGATCGCCGCGTTCCGCGGGCAGGCGGCGCGCGTCGCGTGGGCCGCGCAGATCACGCCGCGCATCGTCGAGATCCTCGAGGACTGGTTCGGCACGCCGTACCCCTACGCCAAGCTCGACCAGGTCCCGATCCCGGCGACCGTGTCGTTCCTGGCGATGGAGAACGCGGGCCTGGTGACCTACGGCCAGAGCGTCCTGCTGATGGACCCGAAGACCGCCAGCGACGACGAGAAGCGGCGCTACGTCGTGACCGCGGGCCACGAGCTCGCCCACCAGTGGTTCGGCAACCTGGTGACGATGGCGTGGTGGGACGACCTGTGGCTCAACGAGGCGTTCGCGACGTGGATGGAGGCCAAGGTGCTCGCCGAGCTGTCGCCCGCGTGGGCGAGCCGCGTCGCGCTGACGTCGAGCCGCAGCGCGGCGCTCGCCGCGGACAGCCTGCTGACGGCGCGCCGCGTGCGCCAGCCGATCGCCGCGGCCGACGACATCCACACCGCGTTCGACGAGATCACCTACCAGAAGGGCGAGACCGTGATCCGGATGTTCGAGCACGCCGTCGGCGCGGAGGCGTTCCGCGACGGCGTGCGCGCGTACCTGGCCGCCCACGCCGGGGGCAACGCGACCTCCGACGACTTCCTCGCCGCGATCGATCGCGCCGCCGGTCGGGACGTTGCGTCCGGTTTCCGGACGTTCCTCGACCAGCCGGGCGCGCCGCGGGTGGCGTTCGCGCTGACCTGCCGCGGCAAGAAGGAGGCCCCGGTGCTGACGCTGCGCCAGGCGCGGTGGACGCCGCGCGGCGTCGCGGCGCCCGCCGACGCGCGCTGGGCGCTGCCGGTGTGCGTGGCGTACGGCGGGCGCAAGGACCGCAAGCAGCAGTGCGTCGTGCTGGACGGCCCCGAGCTCGAGGTCGCGCTCGACACGACCGGGTGCCCGTCGTGGCTCCTGCCCAACGCCGGCGGGCTCGGCTACTTCCGCGCCGAGCTGTCGGCCGAGGCGCTCGACGACCTGCTCGACACGGGGTGGAGCCTGATGCCGCCGGACGAGCGCGTCGTGCTGGCGGACGACGTGCGGGCGATGGTCGACCGCGGCGAGCTGCCGATCGACGCGACGCTGCGGCTGGTGCCGCGCCTGCTACGCGACGGCTCGAAGGAGGCGACCGAGCTGGCGGTGGCGATCGCGCGCGACGCGCTGGCGGTGGCGTCCGACGCGACCCGGCCGGCGGTGGCGGCGTGGATCCGCGACGTCTACGCGCGCAGCGCGCGCAAGCTCGGGTGGATGCCCGACAAGGGCGACGACTACGCGCGCGAGAGCAAGCGCGCGGCGCTGGTGCCGCTCGTCGCCGAGATCGGGCGCGAGCCCAAGCTGCTCGACCGGGCGGTGGAGCTGGCGAGGACGTGGCGCAAGCTGCCGGCCGGCGTGCGCGCCGCGGTGCTGCGCGGCGCGGTGGTCGCGTCGAAGGCGTCGTACGAGGCGGTGCGCGACGCCGCGCTGGCCGCGACCGAGGCCGACGAGCGAGAGGACCTCTACGACGCGCTGGCCGCGGTCGACGATCCGGCGCTGGCGAGCGAGGTGCTGGGGCTGCTGCTCGATCCGCGGATCGAGCTGCGCTCGGCGCACCACGTCCTGGTGGAGCTCGGCACGCGCGCCTCGACCCAGGCCGTGACCGAGGCGTTCGTGCGCGAGCGGGTCGCGGACCTGGTGGCGAAGCTGCCCGCGGAGGCCGCGGCCGAGCTGGTGTGGGTCGTGACCGGCTCGTGCGACGCCACCAGGCGCGCCGACGCCGCGGCGTGGGCGGTCGCGCACGTCGAGCCGCTGCAGGGCGGCGTGCGCACCGCGCAGCAGGCGCTCGAGACGATGGACCAGTGCATCACGCGCCGGGCGGCGATGGGCCCGGCCCTCGAGGCGTGGCTCGCGGCGCGCGCGGATTGAGGGCAGGGGAGGCGTCCTTCGACACGGGCCTCGCTGGCGCTCGGCCCTGCTCAGGACGAGCGGGGGCTCCCCGACGGAGACGGAGACGGAGACGGAGACGGAGACGGAGACGGAGACGGAGACGGAGACGGAGACGGA
>WYBA01000210.1 GCA_011526095.1 Myxococcales bacterium
AGCGCGGCGCGGGCGAGCCGGCGCTGGCGCCGGCGCTGCGGCGCGCGCTCGCCCGGTTCGCGGTCGACGCCGCGCTCCCCGTCGACGAGGCGATCGCGCTGGCGCGCGCGCAGCCCGCGCCCGCCGACGCGCTCGCCGCGCTGTCCGACGCCTACGAGGCGGTCGGGCTCGCCGCCGAGTCGTTCACCGTGATCGACGCGATCGACGCGCCGGCCGCGACGCGCGCGGTGTGGCGCGTCCGCCAGGCCCTGCTCGCGCTCTACCTCGAGCGGCTCGACGAGATCGCGCCGCTGGTGGCCGACGCGGCGCGGCTCGCCGGCGACGACGCGACCGCGCGCGCGACGATCGCGCCGCACGTCGTCGAGCTCACCACCGGCGCCCACGCCGCGTTCACGGCGACGCGCGACCGCCGCTACGGCGCGCTGGCCACCGCGCTGTACCCGCTCGCCCTGGCGCTCGCGCCGCCCGCGGACGCCCCGACGCTGCGGGGCTACCAGCAGGAGCTGGCCGCGCTCGTCGCGGACCCGCGCCCCGCCGCGGGGGCGCTGGACAAGTCGCTGATCCGGCGCGGCATCCGCGTCCGCCACGCCGCGATCCGCGCGTGCTACGAGCGCGCGCTGCTCGCGGAGCCCGCGCTCGAGGGCACGCTCGGCCTCACGTTCCGCATCGACGAGCTCGGCCGGGTCGAGCACGTGCTGCTGTCGCCCCCGCCCGGGCAGGCCGGGCTCGCCGCGGTGTCCGCGTGCGTGCGCGACCGCGTCCGCGACTGGCGGTTCCCGCGCCCGGCGCTGTCCGACCCGACGACCGCGCACATGCCGCTCGAGCTCCGACGCGCCACGCCATGACCTCCGGACGGGGCGCGCCGCGCGCGCGCCGTGTTATGCCTCCGCGCGATGTGGCAGCCGCCCGAGCGCCAGAAGCACACGCTCCCCGACGCGGGGTGGCCGTCCGCCGATCAGGCCGCGGCCTCCCGCCTGTTCTCGCCGGTCAAGCTCGGCGCGCTCGAGGCGCGCACGCGCACCTGGGTGCCGGCGATGGTGCCGTGGCGCGCGACCGAGGACGGCTTCGTCACGCCGGACGTGATCGCGTGGTACCGGCGGTTCGCCGAGGGACGCCCGGGGGTGATCGTCGTCGAGGCGACCGGCATCCGCGACATCCCGTCGGGGCCGCTGTTGCGGATCGGCCACGACCGGTTCGTCCCCGGGCTGCGTGACCTGGTCCGCGCGGTGCGCGAGGGCTCGGGCGGCGAGACGCTGGTGTTCATCCAGATCATCGACTTCCTCGCGATCCGGCGCCGCCCGCCGCGCGACAAGTACTTCGCGCGGTTCCTCGCGATCACCGGCCGCCACCGCGAGGCGCTGGCCGCGCACGCCGGCGAGCCGGCGTGGCGCGATCCGGCGGCGCGCGACGAGGCCGCGGTGCGCGCGGCGCTCGCCGCGCTCGACGACGCCGGCGTGCGCGACGTGCTCACCGCGCGCGAGGTCGAGGACCTCGAGCAGGGCTATCGCGAGCGCGTCACCGACACCCACCTGCCGCACATCCGCGAGCTGCCGGCGGTGCTGCCCGGGCTGTTCGCCGGCGCCGCGGCGCGCGCCGTCGACGCCGGGTTCGACGGCGTCGAGCTCCACTTCGCCCACGCCTACACGATGGCGTCGTTCCTGTCGGCGCGGAACACCCGCGACGACGGCTACGGCGGGCCGCGCGAGCACCGCGTCCGGCTGCCGCTCGAGGTGATCGCCGCGGCGCGCGCGCGGGTCGGCGGCGCCGCGCTCGGCGCGCGGTTCCTCGGCGACGACGTGATCGAGGGCGGCACGCGGATCGAGGACGCGGCGTGGTTCGCGGCGCGGTTCGCCGAGGCCGGGCTCGACTTCCTGTCGGTGTCCAAGGGCGGCAAGTTCGAGGACGCCAAGCAGCCCAAGGTCGGCGCCTCGGCGTACCCGTACACCGGCCAGAGCGGCTACGAGTGCATGCCGACGATCTACAGCGACGCGCGCGGCCCGTTCGCGCGCAACCTGCCGCTGTCGGCGGCGGTGCGGCGCGCGGTGCGCGACGCCGGGTACACCACGCCGGTCGTCGGCGCCGGCGGCATCGCCGGGTTCGCCGACGCCGAGGCCGCGCTCGAGCGCGGCGACTGTGACCTCGTCGCGTCCGCGCGCCAGTCGCTCGCCGATCCGGACTGGTGGCTCAAGGTGCGGCTCGGCCACGGCGCCGACGTCCGCCGGTGCGAGTTCACCAACTACTGCGAGGCGCTCGACCAGCAGCACAAGCAGGTCACGTGCAAGCTGTGGGACCGCGAGGCCCTCGACGAGCCCGGCATCGCGCTCGCGGCCGACGGCAAGCGCCGGCTGATCGCGCCGGCGTGGCGGCGCCCGTCGTGACCGGCGCGGCGCCCGCGGCCGTGATCGCGCCGCGCCGCGCCGACGCGCGCGACGCCGCCGCGCTCGCCGCGGCGATGGTGGACTTCAACGCGATCGAGGGCATCGCGTGGGATCCGGCGGCTGGTCGCGCCGCGCTCGACACGCTGCTCGCGACGCCGGCGCTCGGGTTCGTCACGGTCGCGTACGACGGCGACGCGCTGATCGCCTACGCGGTGGTGACGTTCGGCTTCGACCTCGAGTTCCGCGGCCGCGATGCGTGGATCACCGAGGTGTGGGTCGCGCCGGCCCGGCGCGGCGCGCGCCTCGGCGAGATCATCGTCGAGGCCGCGGTCGCCGCCGCGCGCGCCGAGGGCGTGCGCGCGCTGCACCTGCAGGTGCGGCCGGACAACCCGCGCGCGCGCCGGCTCTACGAGCGGCTCGGCTTCCACGCGTCGCCGCGGGTGATCCTGAGCCGCAAGCTGACCTGACCCGTCGCGCGTCGAGCGTCCGCGTCGCGCGTTGTGCGTCGAGCGTCGACGGAGGCCGGCGCGCGTGCCGGCGATTCAGCGGCGGCCGCGCGACGGCGCGCCCGGGCCTCGCGAGGCCATCGAGGCGCGCGGCCGCGGCACGTCGCGAACGCGGGCGCGCGCGCCGTCGACGCCGGCCCAGCGGAACAGCGCGTCGAGCGCGGCCTGCTGATCGTCCGGCGGCAGCGAGTAGATGCCGCTCGACCAGTGGCTGCCCTGCGGCACCCACAGATCGAGCGCGTCGCGGCCGCCGTCCAGCTCCATCCGCGGCGATCCGGCGGCCCACGGGTCCCACTCGCCGTTGATCGTCATGATCCGCTCGCCGGTCGACTCGACCCAGTCGGCGAGCGCGCGCGCCTCGGTCGGATCGTAGATCGACGGCGTGCCCTCGGCGTCGTAGTCGAACGGCTCGCTCGCCGGCAGGTACGGGCGCCAGTCGGCGTAGGGGTGGACGAGCAGGTCGTCGAGGTACGACGTGTCCCAGATCGGATAGCCGAGCTCGACCGCGTCCTGGAACAGGTAGTGCGCGCCGTAGACGTCGAGATCCTCGTCGCCGTACATCGCGGGCGGCCCGATGTCGGAGAGGAACTGGTAGAGCACGTCGTCGGTCGCCGTCGGCGCCGGGACGTCGCCGCACGCCTCCACGCCCTGGGTCATCCAGAACGCGAACTCCAGCTCCGACACCGCGGTGTCGACCGCCTTCTCGACCCCGGCGATCGCGAAGCTGGCCTCGGCCGCGGCGCGCGCCTCGACCATGTCGCGGCGCACCAGCAGCTCGCGCGCGACCGCGCGCACCGCGGCGCGGCACTCGTCGGTGCCGATGCGATCGAGCACGCCGTCGTAGCGCAGGTCGGGGTAGGCGGTGATCACCGGCGGCACGTAGGCGACGACGCCGTCGACGTCGTCGGGGTAGTGCTTGGCGAACTGCAGCGCGTGCTCGCCGCCCTTGCTGCCGCCGGTCATGATCCGGTTGCCGTCGTAGATCGCGCCGAGCGCGGTGAGGATCGCGTGCTGGTCCGCCGTCGCCTGCTCGACCCGCAGGTGGTCCCACGGCACGCCGGCCGCCGGGCGCGAGCCGGCGTAGAACCGGTACTCGATCGAGATCTGGTTGGCCTCGAGCAGCTCGGCGGGCTCGCTGCGGAACTTCGCCCACCCGGCGTCGTAGCCGGAGGTGTAGACCACCATCGGCGCGTGCTCGTCGCGGTGGATCAGCGAGACGTACTGCTCGAACGTGCCGGCGGACGGGTCGTCGTGGTCGACCGGCTGGGTGAACCACAGGTCGAAGTAGCGGTGGCCCGGCGGGAAGTAGTCCTGGAGGTCGGTCGGGACGAGCCACTCCTCGACGGTCACGCCGGGCAGGGCGCGCAGCCGGTCGAGCAGCTCGAGGACCGGCGGCTCGGCGTCGGGCTCGTCGACGTCGGCGTCCGGGGCGCCGTCGTCGGTGTTGTCGCCGCACGCGGTGGGACCGGCGAGCAGGGCGAGGAGGAGGGAGGGGAGGAGCAGGGAGGTGGAGCGCATGGGGGCTCCCAGGCTGACACGGGCGCGCGCCCGCGGTCGCGCGTCATCCGACGGCGCCGCGCGTCGAGTCGGTGGTTTGCCTCGCGGTGTGGCGCGTGCCACGCGCGCGCTACTTGAGCTCGATCGACTTGATGCCGCGCAGCTCGCCCGTCACGTCCCACACCTCGCCCTGCTTCTTGAACACGCGGAACCGCAGCTGGCCCTGGCGGTTGAGCTTGACGTAGAGCATCGTCGTCGCGGGATCGAGGTCGCCTGGCTCGAGCAGCAGGCTCGCGCCCTCCTCGCCGACGAGGAACAGCTTGCCGGTGGGCTCGACGCCCGCGGCCTTCAGGATCGCCGGGATCGTCCAGCCCGGCGTCTCGGTGTCGCCGCTCGGCGCGGTCACCGTCGCCAGGTCGTTGAGCTTGTCGCCGGTGAACACGACCTCGCCGGCCGGGCCCTTGATCGTGATCTTCAGGTCCGCGGTGGGCCTGGGCCGCTCGTCGTCGCCGCCGCCGCCGCCGTGATCGCCGCCGCCGCCCGAGTCGCCGCCGCCGCCGCCGCCTTCCTTCGCCGCGGCGAGGGTGATCCGCACCTCCGCGACGTCCGTCACCGCGATCGCCGGCCGCGCCTTCTTCGCCAGCTCCTCGGGGGAGAACAGCCCGAACGCGGTGCCGCCGCGGTCCGGGTACAGCGCCGCGATCTTGCCCTTCTGCTCGTCGGCCGTGAGCGTGCGCGCCTCGCCCTGGCGCGGCCGCACCTCGAGCGCGCTCCACGTCGACGGATCGCGCGCGGGCCCGGCGAGCAGCGCGCCGATCGGCGGGTACTGCGCGGCGCGGCCGGGGTCGACGTCGAGCGCGGGCTTGCCGTCGACGACGAGCGCGACCTTCACGCCCGCCGGCGGCGCGCCGGTCGCGGCCTTGCCCCCGCCCTTGGCCTCGTCCTTCTTGCAGGCGAGCAGCAGCAGGGCGGCCAGGGCAGCGGCGATGGCGGTGACGGCGGTGGCGCGGCGACGGGACATCACGCCGCGACCGTAGCACGCGGGCGAGGTCACTCGACCCAGCGGACGGGGCCCAGCCGCGCGGCGTCGACGATCGCGTCCTGCGGGACGCGCGCGCGCAGCGCCGCCGGGCCGCGCCACATCACGATCCCGCCGCGCGCCTCGAGCCACGCCGCGACCGCGTCGCGCTCGGCGTCGGGCGCGCCGACGAACAGCTCGATCCGGACCTCGGCGATCGCGGCCTCCTGATCCCACAGCATCCCGCGCCGGTCGCGCGGCTGCAGCAGCTCGACCGCGCCGACGTCGGGGCGCGCGGCGATCGCGTCGCGCGTCGCGGCGTCGAGCCGCATGACGACGCCGTCGCCGAGGATGTCGTCGGGATCGCTCGGCGCGAGCGCGTCGATCAGCGCGGCGCGCGCCTCGGGCGAGGCGCCCGCGACCGGCCGCACGATGTAGCCGCCGGGATCGTCCGGCGCGTAGCGCTCGATCGGATCGGGGTAGAGGTAGAGCCGCCCGCCGCCGCCGTCGACCTCCTGCCACGGGCCGGCCGGCCGCGGCGCCTGCGGGCCGCACGCCGTGCCGACGACCGGCGCGAGCCCGAGAGCGACGGCGACGACGAGCGCGAGCAGCCGGCGGAGCATGCCGCCATGATAGTCGCGGGGCATCCGGCGCGGCTGTCACCTGGCTGTCACACAGCGCCCGCGCGGGAGCGGCGATCCCCGACCGGGCGCCTTGCTCCGGGTCGCTCCACATCTATATGGTCCGCGGCTGATGTCGGGTCGTCCACGTCTCCGCCTCGCCTACTGGGGCATGGTCGCCATCGTCTTCTCGGTGATGGCGTGGCTGGTCGGCGGGCTGATGCCGTCGGCCGAGGCGGCCGACCCGGCGACCGCGGCGCCCGCTGCCGCGACGGCGGCGGCGCCCGCGTCCGCGGGCGATGCGACGCCTGCCGCCACCGGCGACGTGCCCGAGGTGTGCGTCAACAAGCCGCCGAAGAAGGCGCGCAAGGCCGAGCCGCCGCTGTACGAGAAGCTCGCGCCGATCGCGCTGTTGATCCTGGTGATCATCTTCGTCGTGTCGCGGCTGCCCAAGGTCGACGTCGGGCACTCCGACGCGTTCCGCCGGCGCCGCGTCCTCAACTGGCTGCCGCTCGGGCTGACGTACGCGTTCCTCTACATGGCCCGGTACAACATCAACCAGTTCATGTACGTCGGAGCGATCACCGAGCGCGAGTTCGGCGCGATCTTCGGCTGGGGCTCGCTGGTGTACGGCCTGGCGTTCCTGCTCAACGGCCCGCTCACCGACTACTGGGGCGGCCGCGTCACGATCCTGCTCTCCGCCGGCGGCTCGGCGGTGTGCAACGCGCTGATGGGCTACATGGTCCTCACCGGCGAGGACTTCGGCGACCGGGTCGGCTCGTTGACGCTGCTGTACTGCGCCAACATGTACTTCCAGAGCTTCGGCGCGGTGTCGATCGTCAAGGTCAACGCGGCGTGGTTCCACCTGCGCGAGCGCGGCACGTTCGGCGGCGTGTTCGGGATCTTGATCTCGCTCGGCGTGTTCTTCGGCTACGACGGCAGCCGGATCATCACCGACACGTTCGTCGACCGCAGCGTCAACATCCACGCCGCCGGCAACGGGCTCGAGTACCTGTTCTTCATCCCGGCCGGCCTGCTCGTCGTGTTCTTCGTGCTGTGCTGGCTGTGGGTCCGCGACAACCCGTCCCAGGCCGGCCACGCCGACTTCGACCCCGGCGACGCCAGCTCTCACGACGAAGGCCAGTCCCAGAAGGTGCTGGCCGTGATGTGGCGGATCGTGTCGAACCCGATCATCCTCACGATCTCGTTCATCGAGCTGTGCAGCGGGTTCCTGCGCCAGGCGATCCTCCAGTGGGGCCGCAACTTCGGCAAGGGCGTCGGCCTGGCCGACTCGTTCGTGTTCGCCAACTGGGGCGTGGTGTCGTGCATCGCCGGCATCACCGGCTCGATGTTCGCCGGCGCGATCAGCGACCACGTGTTCCACTCGCGCCGCCTGCCGGTGTCCGCCGTCCTCTACGGCATCATGACCGTCGGCGCGATCGCGATCCTGCCGATGCTCGGCGCGCCCGCCGCGATCCCGTGGATCGTGGCGTTCATGTCGATGGCGATCATCGGCGTCCACGGCATGCTGTCGGGCACCGCGAGCCAGGACTTCGGCGGCAAGAAGAACGCCGGCGTCGCCGTCGGCATCATCGACGGCTTCGTCTACATCGGCTCGATGGCGCAGTCGTTCGTGTTCGGCGCCTACCTGCCGGCCGAGAAGATCGAGTGCCCGGACGGCTCCCTGGTCGCCAACCCCGCCGCGAAGGTGATCGACAACTGGCAGATCTGGCCGATCGCGATGATCCCGGCCTCGATCATCGGCCTGCTGCTCGCGATCCTGCTGTGGAACGCGCGCGCGGACCGCAAGAAGAAGTAGGCTCGACCGGGTGGAGGCGCCGCCCGCCGCACCCGGAGCCGACGGTCCCCGCGGTCCCCGCGGTCTCGACGACCGCCGCGCCGGCGTGATCAGCGGCGCCGTGGTCGCGGCGCTCGCGGGGCTCGTCTACCTCGTCCTCGCGCCGGCGCACGTCCTCGGCGGCGACAACGCCGAGTTCGCGACGCTGTCCGCGACCGGCGGCGTCGCCCACCCGACGGGCTACCCGCTCTACACCCTCTACCTGCGCGCGCTGGCGTGGCTGCCGGCGTCGAGCCCGGCCCACGCCGCCGCGCTCGCCACCGCGCTGCTCGGCGCGGCGCAGATCGCGACGCTGCACGCCGCGGCCCGCGCGTGGGGCGCGCGGCCGGCCGCCGCGACCGTCGCCGTCGCGCTCTACGCCGGCGGCCCGCTGCCGCTGTTGCTCCACACCCAGGCCGAGGTGTTCGCGCTCAACGGGCTGATCGCCGCGGCGATCGTCTACGTCGCCGCCGACGGCGGGCCGCGCCGCGGCCTGTCGCGCACGGTCACGCTCGGCCTGCTCGCCGGGCTCGGCCTGGCCAACCACGCGTCGTGCGTGCTGCTCGCGCCGCTCGGACTGGTCGGCGCGGTGCGCGGCGCGCGCGAGAGCGGGCGGTGGCCGGTCGCGGTCGCCGCCGGCGTCGCCGCGCTCGTCGTCGGGCTGACGCCCTACCTCGCGCTGCTCGTGGCTCCGTCGGCGGCCGAGGGCGCGCTGGTGTGGGGCGACCTCGACGGGGCCGGCGCGGTGCTCGACCACGTGCTGCGCCGCGACTACGGGACGTTCCAGCTTGGCGGTGACGCGCAGCCGGTCGACCATGCCGCGCAGCTCGCCGCGCTCGGCGCCTCGCTCGGTCGCGCCTGGCTGTGGGCGCCGCTGGCGCTCGCGGCGTGGGCGCTGGGGCGCGGGGCGTGGCGGCCGCGCGCCGGTGACGCCGGGCGCGCCGCGTGGCTCGCGCTCGCCGCCTCGCTCGTGCTCGCCGGCCCGGTGTTCCTGCGCGGGTTCAACATCCCGCCGGTCGGGATCGGCCGGCTGATCGTCGAGCGGTTCCACCTGCTGCCGGTGCTGCTGCTGGTCGTACCCGTCGCGGTCGGCCTCGACCACGCGATCTCGTCCGTCCGCGCGCGGTGGCGCTCCGAGGCGCCGCGGCCGTGGCCGGTCGGCGCGGTCGCCGCCGTCGGCGCCGTCGTCCTGGCGGCGTCGACCGCGCTGTCGCTGCCCGGGCTGCGCGCCGCGCACAGCCCGGCGGTCGAGCGCTACCTCGCCAACACCCTCGCGATCCTCCCCCAGGACGCGCTGCTGATCGGCACCGGCGATCACCAGGTGTTCGGGTTCGCGTACCTGCAGCGCGCGCGCGGCGTGCGGCCCGACGTCGTCTACCTCGACTGGGAGCTGACGACGCACGCCTGGTACCGCGCGCAGCTCGAGCCGCGGCTCGGCCACCCGGTCGTGGTCGAGGGCGTCGGCGCGGTGAGCGCGCGCCTGGTCGACGCCGCGCTGGCGCGCGGGCGGGCCGTGTTCGTCGACACCGCCGGCGCCGCGGGCTCGGTCCAGGCGCGGCTGCTCGCGACGTTCCCGAGCTACCCCTACGGCACGGTGATCCGCCTGCTGCCCCGCACCGCCCGGCCGCCGCCGCTCGCCGAGGTGCGCGCCGAGAACGAGGCCCTGGTCGGCAGGTTCGACCTGCGCTACCCGCGCCCGGTGGTCGGCGAGGGCTGGGCCGCGCTGGTCCAGGCGCGCTACGCCCAGCCGTGGCACGCGCTCGCCGCCGCGTTCGCCGCCGCCGGCGATCGCCAGGCCGCCGACGAGCTCGCCGCGGTCGCCGCCGCGCTCGGCCCGGCCGCGCACTAGCTGGTATCCTGGCCGCGGTCATGGCCGCCGAACCTCGCGCCCCGCGCCGGCGCACCACGTCGATCGATCGCACGGTGATCGACGCGATCGCCGGCGTGCTGCTGCGGTGCCGGCGCGTGCTGTTCATCACCGGCGCCGGGCTGTCGGCCGACTCCGGCCTGCCGACCTACCGCGGCATCGGCGGCCTCTACGACAACAAGACCACCGACGAGGGCCTGCCGATCGAGGTCGTGCTGTCCGGCGACATGATGACGCGCCGGCCGGACGTCGCGTGGAAGTACATCCACCAGATCGAGCTGGCGTGCCGCGGCGCGAAGCCCAACCGCGGCCACGAGGTGATCGCCGCGCTGCAGGAGCGGCTGGAGCAGGTGGTCGTGCTGACCCAGAACGTCGACGGCTTCCACCGCGACGCCGGCTCGCGCGACGTCATCGAGATCCACGGCGACATCCACGTCCTGCGCTGCACCCGGTGCCGGTGGCACACCCGCGTCGCCGACTACGCGACGCTGACGTTCCCGCCGCGCTGCCCCGAGTGCGCCGGCGTCGTGCGCCCCGGCGTCGTGCTGTTCGGCGAGGCGCTGCCGGCGGAGCCGTTCGCCCGGCTCGAGGACGAGCTGGCGCGCGGGTTCGACGCGGTGTTCCTGGTCGGCACCTCCGCGATGTTCCCGTACATCGCGCGCCCGGTGCTGCTCGCCAAGAGCGAGGGCAAGCCGACGGTCGAGATCAACCCGGCGCGAACCGACCTCACCGACGTCGTCGACTTCCGGGTCGCCTCGACGGCGCGCAACGCCCTGCGATCGCTGTGGCTCGCGTACAAGTCGCTGGCCCCGACGCAGACGCGCCTGGGACGGTAGCCGCCGCGCGCGGGATTTCCCGCGTCCCGCGCGGGCGCGTGGAGTAAGGTGCCCGGATGTTGCAGTCCCTGGGCAAGCTCCTGCCGGTGCCGTCGCTCGACGGCCGCCGCAACCTGATCCGCGACGCGTGGAACCTGCTGTCGAACGTGCCGGGCGGCAAGGCGCTGTTCTCGCGCCTGATCGGCCGCGCGGCGCCGTACACCGGCACGATCGGCGCCACGGTCGTCGCGCTCCGCCCCGGCTTCGCCCAGGTCTCGCTCGACGACCGCCCGGCCGTCCGCAACCACCTGCGCTCGATCCACGCCGTCGCGCTCGCCAACCTCGCCGAGCTCACCGGCAACGTCGCGCTCGCCTACTCGCTCCCCGACGACGCGCGGTTCATCGTCTCGGGGATGTCGCTCGAGTACCTCAAGAAGGCGCGCGGCACGCTGACCGCGACGTCGGAGTGCCCGATCCCACCGACCAGCGCGCGATTCGAGTACGAGGTGCCGGTGTCGATCAAGGACGCCGCCGGCGACGAGGTCGCGCGCGCCGTGCTGCGCAGCCTGGTCGGCCCCAAGCCGGGTCGCGGCGGCGACGCCGGCGGCGATGCCCCGCACGTCAACTGACGCGTGATTGACCCGGCCGATCGCCCGGGTCATCCTCGGGCGGCATGTCGCGCCGCCGCACGATCCTGACCTGCGCCCTCGCCGGCGCGCTGGCGACCCTCGTCACCGTCGCGGGTGCGCCCGAGGCCGCGGCGAAGAAGCAGAACCCGGACACGGCGCCGGCGAGCTACGACCTGCAGGCCCAGCAGTTCTACCGTTGGGTGGCGTGCGGCGAGGCGCCCGCGGACGACGACCGGTGGGACGTCTCGCTCGACGCGGCGAAGGCGAAGGTGGTCGAGGCGCACTGCAAGTGGATGCGCGCCCGCTACGCCGAGTACCGCAAGAGGTTCGTCGACAAGGCGAGCAAGTTCTTCGCCGAGGTGCGGCCGGCGGGGCTGCCGAAGCAGGTGGTCTACCCGTTCGGCGGCGGCGACGTGGTCACGGCGCTCGTCGTCTACCCCGAGGCCGAGGAGGTCACGACGATCTCGCTCGAGCACGCCGGCGACCCGACGCGGCTCGCCGGCCTGACCGCGAAGCAGCTCAAGGCGCACCTCGCCGCGTTCCGCAAGGTCCTGCGCGGGCTGCTCACGTACACCGACTCGGCGAGCGCGACGCTGCGCAAGCTCGAGAAGGGTCCGGTCCCCGGACAGCTGTCGATGTTCATCGCCGGGATGACCGCGCTCGGCTACCAGCCGCGGCGCCTGCGCTACTTCCACCTCGCCGACGACGGCGCGGTCACCTACTACACGATGGCCGAGGTCGCGGCGCTCGAGTCGAAGCAGGCGAAGAAGAAGAGCGGCGGGTGGGTCGACCCGGACTGGTCGATGGTGTTCTCCAACGCCGAGCTCGAGTTCGCGCGGCAGGGCGCAGACGGCAACGTCGAGTACGTCATCCACCGCCACATCTCGGCCAACCTCCACGACGATCACTTCGGCACCTCGACCTTGAAGAAGCACCTCGACGCCAAGGGCGCCAGGCTGTCGCTGCTGACGAAGGCCGCGAGCTACCTCTTGTGGCAGAACGGGTTCAGCGGGATCCGGACGTGGCTGGGCGAGCACCTGGCGTGGATGGTGTCGGACTCGACCGGGATCCCGCCGCGCCACGCCAGGGCGATGGGGCTCGAGCAGACCGCGTACGGCAAGTTCGTCGGCGCGATGTACACGGCGAACAAGACCGACACCGCGGCGTTCGCGAAGCTGTGGAAGGCCAAGCACCGCAAGCTGTCGTTCCGGTTCGGCTACCGCGACACCGAGGGCAGCTCGCACCTGCTGATCACCGCGCCGGCCGCGGCGGGGGCGGCGAAGTGATCCGCGCCGGCGTCATCGCCCTGGTGGTCGCCGCGCTGACGGCGGGCGCGCGCGCGCAGGCGGAGACGGAGACGGGGACGGAGGCGGAGACGGAGACGGGGACGGAGACGGAGACGGGGACGGGGACGGAGACGGAGACGGAGACGGAGACGCCGAAGCAGAAGGCGCCTGCGGCCAAGAAGAAGCCCGCGGCCAAGAAGGCCACGGCCAAGAAGACCGGCAAGCTCACCAAGACCGAGGACAAGGTCGAGGGCGGGCTGCACTGGCGGATCGAGAGCGAGAAGGGCGCGGTCCACGTCTGGGTCCCGCCCGGCTACGACCGCGCGACCGCGGGCACCGTCGTCTACGTCCACGGGTATCACACCGACGCCGACGGCGCGTGGAAGGACCACGACCTCGCCGCGCAGTTCAAGAAGAGCCGGCAGAACGCGATGTTCATCGTCCCCGACGCGCCGAGCGGCAAGGACGAGCAGGTCCACTGGCCGGCGCTCGCCGACCTGCGCAAGGCGGTGAGCCGCGGCAACATCCGCCTTCCCGACGGCCCCACCGTCGTCATGGGGCACTCCGGCGCCTACCGCACCGTCATGCAGTGGGTCGACCACAAGCTGGTGCAGCAGGTGATCCTGCTCGACGCGATGTACGGCGGCGAGTCCAAGTTCGACGAGTTCATCTCGACCGGCAAGCGCGCGCACAACCACAAGCTGATCGTGGTCGGCAGCGACACCGCGACGGAGTCCAAGGACTTCATCAAGAAGTACCCGTTCGCGGTCGTCCGCGACGGCATGCCCGACACGGTCGCCGGCTTCACCAAGAAGGAGAAGCGGGCGAAGCTGCTCTACATCAAGAGCCAGTACCGCCACATGCCGATCGTCACCAACGGCAAGGTGATCCCGCTGCTGCTGCGGATCACGCCGCTGAAGGCGCTGTAGCCGCAGGGCGGTTGCCGGCGGCGGCCTGCCGAAGATGGCAGGCCGCGCCGAGCCTGCCGAAGATGGCAGGCGAGCGTCGTGTACCGTCGCGTGGTTGGACGTGGGGCGGCGTGGCATCGCGCTTGCTCGATGGCCCCGCATCGCCGTATCAACCCGCTGTTCACGTAGGAGTCCTGTCCATGTCGCGCTTCGCTCTGATCTCCCTGATGTCCGCCTCCGTCCTCGCCGCCGCCTGCAGCAAGGACGACAAGAAGTCCGAGGACAAGTCGTCTGGCGGCACGTCCGGCAAGGCGTCCGAGGGCGGCAAGCCCGCCAAGGCCGACCCGGCGCCGGCGCCCGCGCCGAAGGCGGACGGGCCGTTCGCGGCGTGGGACCTCGAGGGGCGGCGCAAGGCGATGCAGGGCGCGCACGTCACGCCGGGCGACTCGCTCGGGACGTGGCAGGCGTGGGACGTCCAGGGGGACAAGGTCGTGGTGTGGGACGGCACGAACGAGCAGACGATGGAGCTGTCGGTGCCGTCGCCGTGCGAGGTCAAGACCACGGTGAGGAGCAGCGACGGCTCGTCGAGCGGGACGACGTCGCACTACACGCTCAAGGACGGCGTGTTCATCACCGGGCTCGGCGACGCCGGCTCGCGCAAGGGCGCCGAGGCGGTCGCGTGCATCTCGAACAAGGTGTTCACGCTCGACGCCGCCGGGACGTGCCTGGAGTGGGACGAGTCGATGTTCGACAAGGGCAAGTACGAGTCGGCGCCGGGGACGTGCGGGTGGAAGACGGAGGGCGGGGAGCAGGTGTTCGCGGCGACGGTGCACGGCCACGTCACCACCCTGCAGATCCACGGCGACGCGCTGCTGAGCGAGCAGCTCGCGCGCACGCACTCGGAGAAGGTCGCGGACTTCGCGGCGGCGAAGGCCGCGCGCGACGCCAAGAAGTAGTGTTCCGATCGACACGAAGGGCTCGCGTCGGAGCACTTCCAGGCGGGGTGGGGCCCGACGTCGCGGTCAGCGCGCCTTGCCGCGCGCGACGGCGCGGCCGATCAGGCACTCGCCCGCGGCGATCGCCGCGGTGAGCGCGAGCAGCCAGAACATCTGCTGCAGCTTCGCCGCCATCCGGTCGTGGCTGTACAGCTCGCGCCCGTCGATCGACTGCACGTTCGCGAGCCAGAAGGTGAACAGCGCGAACCACGCGGCGGCGAGGCCGGCGCGGAGCTGGGCGCCGCTGTGGCCGCGGTAGCCGCGGAGGCCGTCGACGAGGCCGACGAGCGAGGCGGCGGCGGTGATGACGAGCAGCGCGGACAGCACCGGGCCGGGGCGCAGGAACGCGAAGCCGAGCGGCGCCACGCCGACGTACAGCAGCGCGAGGATGAACGTGCCGATCGAGCCGCGCCGCGCCCACTGGTCGGGCGGCTCGTCGGTCGCGGCGCCGAAGTAGCCCGGCGGCGGTGGCGGCGGGTAGCCGTACGGCGGCGGCGGCGGCGGTGGCGGCGGATAGCCATGTGGCGGCGGCGGGTAGCCGTACGGCGGCGGCGGTGGCGGCGGCGGCGCTGGATAGCCGTGCGGCGGCGGCGGGGGTGCGTGGCCGTACGGCGGCGGGGGTGGCGGCGGTGGATAGCCGTGCGGCGGCGGCGGCGGATCGCCGTGCGGCGCCGCCGCAGCCACCGGGGCGCCGCACTGACCACAGAACGCCCCCGGTCCGCCGGGGGCGCCGCACCGCGGACAGGGCGTCGTCGCCATCAGGTCGCCATCCTACGTCGCGGCCCCGGGGCGTTCCAGGCTAGGATCACCGGATGCCCGCGACGCCTGTCGTCCTCGCCGTGCCGGGCCACGAGGCCAGCGTCGAGCGGCTGTGCGCGCGGCTGGCGGCCGAGCCCGGCGCCGCGCTCGTCCGCAGCTTCCCCGACGGGGAGCTGCTGGTGCGGATCGACACGCCGGTCGAGGGCCGCGACGTCGTCCTGGTCGGCTCGCTCGATCGCCCGGCCGACAAGCTGCTCGCCCTGCTGTTCCTCGCCGAGACAGCGCGCGACCTCGGCGCCGCCCGGATCGGCCTGGTCGCGCCGTACCTGTCGTTCATGCGCCAGGACGTGCGGTTCAACGCCGGCGAGGGCATCACCTCGCGCTACTTCGGCGCGCTGGTGTCGCGCACCGTCGACTGGCTCGTCACCGTCGACCCGCACCTGCACCGCCTGCGCTCGCTCGACGCGGTCTACCGCATCCCGACGCGAATCGCGCGGTCCGCCCCGGCGATCGCCGCGTGGATCCGCGATCACGTCGAGCGCCCGCTGCTCGTCGGCCCCGACGCCGAGAGCGAGCAGTGGGTGTCGGCGGTGGCCGACGCGTGCGGCGCGCCGTTCCAGGTGCTGGAGAAGACGCGGCGCGGCGATCGCGACGTCTCGGTCACCGCGCCGGACGTCCGCGGCCACGAGGCGCGCACGCCGGTGCTGATCGACGACATCATCTCGACCGGGCGCACGATGATCGAGGCGGTGCGGCAGCTCGCCGCCGCGCGGATGGCGGCGCCGATCGTGATCGGCGTCCACGGCGTGTTCGCCGACGACGCGCTCGCCGACCTGCGCGCGGCCGGCGCGGCGCAGATCGTCACGTGCAACACGCTGATCCACGCGACCAACGCGATCTGCGTGTGGGACGCGATCGCCGCGTCGACCCGCGGCATGCTCGCGCCATGAGCCTCGCGGACGATGCGTCCTGAGCCGCCGCCGCGCCTGCCGGTCACGGTGCTGACCGGGTTCCTCGGCGCGGGCAAGACCACGCTGCTGTCCCACGTGCTCGCCCGACCCGAGCTCGCCGGCGCCGCGGTGCTGATCAACGAGGTCGGGCAGGTCGCGATCGATCACCACCTCGTGCGCGAGGTGAAGGGCGACGTCGTCGTGCTCGGCTCGGGCTGCGTGTGCTGCACCGTGTCTGGCGATCTGGTCCGCGCGCTGGCGGACCTCGTCGCGGCGGCGGACCGCGGCGACATCCCCGCGTTCGACCGCGTGCTGCTCGAGACCACCGGGCTCGCCGACCCCGCCGGCGTGCTCGCGACGCTGGTCAGCCACCCTCGCGTCGCCGGCCGCTACCGCCCGGCCGCGGTCGTGACCGCGGTCGACGCGACGCTCGGCGCGACCACGCTCGACCGCCACGCCGAGGCGGTGAAGCAGGCCGCGCTCGCGGATCGCCTGGTGATCACCAAGTGCGACGCCGCGTCGCCCGCTGCGATCGCCGCGCTCGAGGCGCGCCTGCACGCGCTCAACCCCGCGGCCGAGCGGCTGCGCGCCCACGGCGGCGAGATCGATCCCGCGGTGCTGGTCGCGCCCGCCTCCGGCAGCGACGACGGCGACGCCGACCTCGCGCGGTGGCTGGCGGCGAGCGCGGCGGCGACGAGCGTGGCCGCGCCGCGCGACCCCGGCTGCCCGCCCGGCTGCACCCGCGATCACGCCCACGGCCACGCCGGCATCACGGCGAGCCACGACGGCGTGTCGACGCTCGCCGTGGCGTTCCGCGAGCCGGTGCGGCTCGGCCCGCTCGGGATGTGGCTCTCGATCATGACGCAGATGCACGGCGACACGCTGCTGCGCATCAAGGGGCTGGTGAACGTCGCCGGCGACCCCGAGCCGATGGTCGTGCACTGCGTCCAGCACGTCGTCTACCCGCCGCACGCGCTGCCGGCGTGGCCCGACGACGATCACCGCACGCGGCTGGTGTTCATCGCGCGCGGGCTGCCGGCCAGCACGCTCGCGAGCCTGCGCGCCAGCCTCGCCGACACGCTGGGCCAGCCGGCCGAGTAGCCGCGGCGGCTACGCCAGCGCGCGCCCCAGGTACGCCACGACCTGCTCGATCACGGCGCGCGTCGCCGGCGTGTCGTCGACGAGGTCGAACGCGTGCGGCGCGTCCGGGTGCTCCACCAGCTCGACCTCCAGCCCGCGCGCGCGGGCCGCGGCGACGAACCGCGTGAGCGTCGCGTCGATCCCCGGCGTCGCGTCGCGGCCGGCGCGCACGACGAGCAGCGGCGCGCGCGCCGGGAGGTCGTCGACGCCGAGCGGCGGCAGCGCGAAGAAGAACCGCGCCGACGCCTCGGCCGCGGCGCGCGCGTCGCCGACATCGAGCAGGAACGGGTAGAGCAGGGCGGCGGTCCGCACCGGGTGGCGCGCGAGCACGCCCAGCGCGGTCGGCGCGTTGCCCGAGCACGCCCACAGCCCGATCCGCGCCGGGTCGATCCCGAGCCGGTCGGCGTGCGCGCGCAGGTGCGCGACGAGCGCGTCGGCGTCGTCGGGGACGTGGTTGGCGTACGTGATCGCCGCGATCCCGGCGGCGGCGAGGCGCCGCGCCCAGTCGACGTACGACGCCCACGCCGCCAGCGGGGCGCCGAACATCTGGACGAGGCCGGGGTCAGGGTAGCCGGACACGAACACGACCGCCGGCGTCGGCCCGGCGGCGTGCGGCGGCCGGTAGATCGTGAACCCGAGCGGGCCGCGCTCGGTCGGGTAGGTGTGGTCGTGCTCCACCGCGATCGGCGTCGCGGCGTCGAGCGGATGGACGAGGTGCATGCGGGTCGGATCGGTCGTCATGAGCTGGGCTCCTGCGTGGGCGCGCGTCCCGTCGGACGCGCGCCGTGGATGGATCGATGGCGACGCGCGCGTCGCGCGCGCGCCGGTTGCGTCGCGCGCGAGGCGCGACCGTGCTCGCTCGTCGCCCGGAGGGCGGAGCGGCTACATCGTCGGGGCCGGCGCCGGACGCGAGCCCGGGGCGGCGGATGGCAGGCAGCGCGAGATGCCACCATATGACCGCCACGGTCGTGGGCTGTCAACCGGCCCGTGGCCGTGCCCGTCCCCGAGACAGATCGGGCACGGGCACGGGCACGGGCACGGGGCAGGCCGACAGAACGCGGCTTCGCCGCGTTCTGCATCGGCCTGCTACCGGATCCACGCGTACAGCGCGACCGCGGCGAGCGACAGCGCCATGTTCTTGAGCGAGTCGGTGGTGGAGCCGCCGACGCCCGGCATCGGGATCACGGTGTCGCGGCCGGCGTCGACCCACACGCGCACCGCCTTCTCGGCCGGACCGACGACGATCACCACCTCGGCGTAGCCGGTGGCGAGCCCGTCGATGCGGACGCGCGAGGTGTGCGCGCCGTCGACGAGCAGCACGCCGTCGACCGCGACGTAGACGTCGGGCGACGGCCGGGACAGGACGAGGACGATCGAGCCGGTGTCGTCGCCGGGCGCGCCGGGATCGGACGGGTAGCGCGCGCGCACGTCCCGCGCGCACGCCCCGAGCACGACCCACGTCACCACCGCGGCGGCCACCGACGTGGCGCGCAGGGAGCGGAGCATGTGGCTTGGTCGCGCGCGCCGCGCCGAGCGTTGCCTACAGCGGCTTGATGCCCTCGAACCGGACCTTGCTGCCCTCGCGGACGCCGTGCTTCGCGCTCCAGCCGCCGTTGACCTCGAGCACGTACAGCGACGCGCGATCGACGACGCGGTGGTCGAGCGTGAGCGGCTCGGCGTTCTCGGCGATCCCGGCCACCGTCATGTCGCTGGCGATGTAGATGATGTCGAGCGGGATGTACGTGTTCTTCATCCAGAAGGAGTGGATCGTCTCCTCCTCCATCAGGAACAGCATCCCGCGGTCCGGCGCGAGGTGGCGGCGGTACATCAGGCCGCGCTGCCGCTCCGGCTCGGTGCGCACGACCTCGACCTCGACCTCGAGCTCCTGGCCGTCGGCGCCGGTGACGTACACCTTCGGCAGCTTCACCTGCGGCGAGCCTGCCCCGCCGGCGTTCGCCGGGCCGTCGCCGGGGTCCTGCGCGGGCGCCTTGTTGCACGCGGCCGCGAGCGCGCCGCACACCAGGCCAGACACCAGGACGATCGCGAGCCGAGCCGACATCGCGGCGAACCTACCACCGATGCCGGACGCTGCTACTGGATGCGCGCGGTGGCGACGACGGCCCCGCGGCGCAGCAGCTCGACCCGCTCGACGCACGCGCCGGCCGGCGCCTCGAGGACCGGCTCGATCGCGACCTGGACGCGGCGCGCGCGCAGCGGCTCGTCCATGACCAGGCCCCACTCGCCGCCGCCGAGCGTGCGCAGCGTGCGATCGCTCGGGCCGGCGAGCACGGTGACGTCGGTCGCGGCGCCGGGCAGCGCGGTGTCGGCGATGACGCGGATCGCGTCGAACCCCTGGTCGTCGCGCAGCGCGAGCACGGCGCGCCCGGCGTGGGCGCAGTGCGCGCCCGGGACCTTGACGACTCCCGCGGCCGCGGGCGCGCGGGTCGGCCGTCGCGCCCCGTCGGCCCCAGCTGCCTCATCGGGGCTGCCGGCGGCCGAGCCGCCGAGCGCCGCGCACAGCACCACCAGCCCGCCGAGGGCGGACCGGAAGTTGCGGCGGCGTTGCGTAGGGGCGAGCACGGGGGTTTCGTGGGCGAGAGCTAACAAGATCCGAGCCAGCGGCTCGTTCTTCCAACCCGGCGAGATCGCACGATGAGGCCAGTACGACCGGTGGCGGGTGGAGGATCACGTCCCGGGTCGAAAGTCTCCAGAACGTCTCGGATTCGCAGAAAATGACCGTCGCGCCCACGTTCGTGGGCGGGCAAGTTTCGCGGTGGCCGCCACCCCTGCCAGGACAGCAAGCGAATGGATCCGCGGATCTTCGACGTCGTGGTCACCCGGGACGCCAGCCGTTGCAGGGAGCTGGCAACACAGGTGGCCGCCCATGGCGCGCGTGTCGTGGCGCTGCCGCTCACGCGGACGGCTCCGCCGACGGCGGACGAGCACGCCGCCCTCGTCGCGGCGGCCGGCGAGGCCGACGGCTTCGACGCCGTCGTCGTCGCCAGCGCCAACGCCGCCGAGGCGCTCGCGGCGGCGCTGCGCGCGGCGGGCGCGCGCCTCGACCGCGCCCGCGTCGTCGCGGTCGGCGAGGCGAGCGCCGGCCGGCTGCGCCCGGCGATGGCGCCTCGCCCGCCGGAGCTCCCGGCCCGCGCCGACGCGATCGGCGTCGCCGACCACCTGCTCGCCGCGGCGCCCGACCGGCCGCGCCGCGTGCTGTGGCCGCGCGCCGCCGACGGCCGCGAGGACGGGATCGAGCGGCTGCGCGCGGCCGGGGTCGAGGTCGTCGCGCCGGTCGCGTACCGCACCGAGCCGACGCCGCCCGACGACCCGGCGCTCGCCGAGGGGCTCGCGCTGGTCGTGCGCGGCGCCGCCGCGGTGGTCGCGCTCTACGCGCCGTCGCAGGTCGCGGCGCTCGCCGCGCTGCTCGCGCCGCACGGCGGCCTCGCCGCGCTCGCGCCGGCGCGCGTCGTCGCGATCGGCGAGACCACCGCCGCCGCGCTGCGCGGCCACGGCGTCGCGGTCGCGGCGATCGCCGCCACGCCCGACGCCGCGGGCATGGCGTCCGCCATCGCCGCGGTGTATCCAGGGAGCCGATGAACTTCCCCGACTACCGCGCGCGCCGGATGCGGCGCACCGAGACGCTGCGCCGCATGATCCGCGAGACCCGCCTGTCGGTGGACGACTTCGTCTACCCGCTGTTCGTGGTCCCCGGCTCGAACGTCAGCAAGGAGATCTCGTCGCTGCCCGGCCAGCGCCACTGGTCGGTCGACAAGGTCGCCGACGAGGCGGCGCGCGCCCACGACCTGGGCATCCCGGCGGTGATCCTGTTCGGCATCCCCGAGCGCAAGGACGCCGTCGGCAGCGAGGCGTGGAGCGCCAGCGGCGTCGTCCAGAAGGCGGCGCGCGCGATCAAGAAGCGCTGCCCGGACCTGATCGTCATCGCCGACACCTGCTTCTGCGAGTACACGGACCACGGCCACTGCGGCGTGCTCCACGACGGCGAGCTCGACAACGACGCCTCGCTCGAGAACCTCGCGCGCACCGTGCTGTCGTACGCGCGCGCCGGGATCGACATCGTCGCGCCGTCGGGGATGCTCGACGGGTTCGTCAGCGCGTGCCGCGAGTCGCTCGACGAGGAGGGGTTCGAGCAGGTCGCGATCATGGCGTACTCGGCCAAGTACGCCTCCGCCTACTACGGGCCGTTCCGCGACGCCGTGCAGTCGGCGCCCCAGCAGGGCGACCGCCGCGGCTACCAGATGGACCCGGGCAACGCCGCCGAGGCCGCGCGCGAGGTCAGCATGGACGTCGCCGAGGGCGCGGACATCGTCATGATCAAGCCCGCGCTGGCGTACCTCGACATCATCCGGATGATCAGCGACGAGGTGAACCTGCCGATCGCCGCCTACGCCGTCAGCGGCGAGTACGCGATGATCGAGGCCGCGGCGGAGAAGGGCTGGGTCGACAAGGAGCGGATCGTCATGGAGACGCTGCTCGGGATCCGCCGCGCCGGCGCCGACATGATCATCACGTACCACGCGCCGTACGCCGCCGAGCGGCTGGCCAAGCGGCGGTAGCGCGCGCCATGGCGAGGCGGCGCTACAAGTTCGTCGAGGTCCAGCCGGTCACGGCGGCGGGGCTCGAGGAGGTGGTGAACCGCTGGGTCGCGGACGACTGGCAGCTCGAGCGCGTGTCGTTCGCCGGGACGACGAAGGACGGCCGGCCGGCGATCGCGTTCGTCGCGCTGGTGCGGGATCCGCTGGTCGGCGCGATCGAGCTCGGCGAGCTCGACCTGGGCGAGCCCGAGCCGTTCGACGCCGAGGTCGAGTGGAGCGCGTCGGTGCTCGAGTCGATGGTCGCGCGACGGCGCGGCGTCGTGCCCCTCGACGCCGGGATCGAGGAGGCGCGCGGAGGGCGCGGGGCCGGCGAGGCGGCCGAGCCGGACAGCGAGCCGGCCGAGGCGGAGCGCGAGCGGGCGGGGGCCAAGAAGGGCATGGCGCGGGCGCGGTCGAGGTCGCGGACCCGCACGCGCACGCGGTCGAAGCTGAGGTTCAGGTCCAGGTCCCGGTGACGGCGGCGCGCGGCAGCCTGATCGACGGGCGCTACCGCCTGGAGGAGCCGATCGGCGCCGGCGGGTTCGGCGAGGTGTGGCGCGCGGTCCACGTCGTCGACGGCGCGGACGTGCGGACGGTGGCGATCAAGCTGCTCGAGGCCGCGCCCGACGGCGGCTGGCTCGACGAGGTGCGCGCGGTCCGCGACGTCGTGTGCGACGCGGTGCCGACGATCTTCGACGCGGGCGTCGCGCGCGACGGCGGCGGCGCGTACATCGCGATGGAGCTGCTCGACGGCGAGACGCTCGACGCGCGGCTCGAGCGCGGCGCGATCCCGTGGCGGCGCGCGCTGGTGATCGCGGCGGAGGTCGCGCGCGCCTTGACCGCGTGCCACCGCGCCGGCGTCGTCCACTGCGATCTCAAGCCGCAGAACGTGATGCTGTGCCACGGCGGCCGGGTGTGCGTGCTCGACTTCGGGATCGCCGCGCTCGGCGGCAAGGCCGCGCGCGCGCCGGCGCGGCGTCCGGGCCCCGGACGCGCCGACCCGTCGGCCGACACGCGCCCGCTCGGCCCGGCCGACACCCGGTCGATCGGCCCTGC
>WYBA01000211.1 GCA_011526095.1 Myxococcales bacterium
GCGGCCGGCCTCGTCAGCGTGAGCGTGTGCGCCTCCGTCTCCCCGCTCATCCTCGACCAGGCCCGAGCGCCAGGCGCTGCTCCTACGAACAGCTCGTCCAGGCTCGCGGGATCTCGAAGTCCGCTCGTCCTGGGCCTGGCCGAGCGCCAGCGCCCTTCGACGGGGCTCAGGGTGAGCGGGACAAGGCTGCTCGTCAGACCGCGATCTCCGACGACGTCGGTGGGAAGCTCCTCCCAGGGTGAGCGGCACAGGGCTGTTCGCCAGACGGCCATTCCCGACGACGTCGGTGAGAGGCCGCGGACGAACGGACTCTTGCCTGCGTCGCTCACTGACCGGCATTGCGGCCTAGCTATCGCTTGAGGACCATGTAGGCGAGCAGGCCGATCAGCGCGCCGGAGATCAGCACGTAGAGGAGGATCGCGGTGTCGTTCGGCTTGCCGGTGCGGCCGTTGAACCGCGTGTGGCACGACGGGCACTCGCAGTGGTTGATGATCTTGGCGCCGATCATCCCGCCCCACCACGTGAAGCCCAGCGGCACCGGCGTGAACGTCTGGCGGCAGGTGGGGCACGCGAGCGGCGGGTTCATGGCGGATCGAGCGTACGCGATGTGGACGCCGCCGCGCACGCGCGCCGCGCGACGACGCCGCGCCGCACCGTGGCGCCCGGGGCGAGGTAGTCGCCGCCGACGGCCCACAGCGTGCCGTCGGCCGCGGCGTGCGCGCCGTGCAGGTCGGTCGCGACGAACGGGTCGAGCGTGTCGTCGGTCCACGCGCCGGTGGCGCGGTCGCGGCGCAGCCGCACGCCCTGGACGCCGACGACGAGCACCTCGCGCGCGCCGCACGCGACGCCGGTGGCCATCGCGAACGACGGCAGGTCGGGCAGGTCGAGCCACGCCGCGCCGTCCCACTGCCAGACGTGGGTGCCGGCGACGGCGTAGACCTCGTTGGCGGTGCAGCCGTGGACCGTGAGCACGCTGGCGGCGGTGGGGAGCGCGTGGTCCTCGAACGCGCCGTCGCGCCACCGCCACACCGCGCCGGCCTCGCCGGTGAGCCACACGTCGCCGCCTTCGGGCGCGCCCCACACCTTGAACAGCGCGGCGCCGGCGGCGGGCAGCGCCACGGGGACCAGCGCGGCGCCGTCCCACCGCAGGACGATCGCGTCGTCGCCGGCGCCCGCGTCGTCGGGCGCGCCGGGACGCCCGCCGACGATCCACACGTCGTCAGCGCCGCCACCCGCATCGGGCATGGCGTGGCCCCACACGCCGTAGAGCGTGTGCGTCGTGCCGGAGGGCACGACGTCGAGCCCGGTGGCGTCGCCGCGCAGCACCAGCCCGCCCTCGCCGACGAGCCAGGTCGTCCCGGTCGGCGACGTCCACGCCCACCACAGCGCCTCGGGACGGTCGAGCTCGACGGGGACGAGCGCGCCGTCCTCGACGCGCACGGCGCGCGCGCCGCCGCCGCCGGGCCCGCCGCCGACCATCCACCTGCCGGTGTTGTCGACGGCGAGCAGCGGGCCGCCGTCGTCGTCGAGCGCCAGCGCCCACGCCGCGTCGTCGACGCAGTCGCCGGCCGGCGGGTCCGGGTCCGGGCAGCCAGCGAGCAGCGAGGCGACCGCGACGGCCGCGACGCGCGCGATCACAGCGTCTCCAGGAACGCGATCAGGTCGTCCAGCTCCGCCGGCGTGAGGTGCGAGGTGCCGCCGTGAGTGTCGGGCATGCCGAACCGCTCGTTGAAGCCAGGCTCGTCGGCACCGAGCGCGGGGTGCCCCGGCGGCACGAGCGCGCCGCGCAGCGTGCGCGCCCGGCCGTCGTGGAAGAACCGCGGCGCGCGATCCCACAGGCCGCGGAGCTGCGGGATGCCGAAGTGGATGCCCTCGGGGCCCTGCTCGGTCGGGCCGAGGCCATCGAGCGAGAACGTGCCGCGGAAGCCCTCGGTGACGAGGTCGCACACCTCGCCGGCGGGGTTCAGCGACGGCGTGATCACCGGCGGCAGGCGCACCGGGATCCCCGACGGGCTGAACGGCGGCGCGAACGCGACGGTGGTGATCGGCAGCGGGTGGCAGGTGGCACACCCGACCTCGGGGCGCTCGTAGAGCGAGCGGCCGCGCGCGGCGGCGGCGAGGTCGAGCGCGCGGTTGGGGTTCGGCGGCAGGCGAGGCGACGCGAGCAGGAACAGCCCGATCGCGCGGGTGACGCCGTCGAAGTCGAGCGCGATCGGCTCGTCGGTGCCGGCGAGCCGCAGGCTGTCGCCGAAGGTCGTCCGGCGGCCGGACAGCTGCTCGGCGCCGGCGAGCAGCGCGCGGTTGCGGGTCGCGTGTGGCGAGCCGTAGGGGCGCGCGGCGCACTCCGGCGGCGGCGTGGCCTCGCAGTCGAGGACGTGATCGCAGCCGGCGAGGTCGGGGTCGGCGAGGCACGCGTTGACCGTCGGGTAGCCGGCCCACACCAGCGGGTCGAGCGCCTCGCAGCAGAAGTTCTCCTTGCGGTTGAACTCGTTGAGCACCGGGAAGAAGTTGTTGTGGTCCATCGCGGCCTCGAGGAACCACGGCCGCGTGTCGAACGCGCCGCGGTAGGCCTGGACCTGGCGCGAGCCCCACAGCCGGTCGCGCTGCAGCGGCATCGCGACGACGCGGTCGAGGTTGCCGCCGTCGCGGTGGCAGTGGACGCACGACTGATCGCCGTCGACGGTGAGCGGCGCGGTGACGTTGTTGAACAGCTCGCCGAGCTCGACGTCGGTCGCCGGGAACTCGCCGCCGGCGACGTCGCCGACGACGATCCGATCGCGCGACGTGGCCGCGGCGTCGGTCGGCGGCGGCGCCGCGGTGTCGAGCACGGTGACGTCCTCTCCGAGGCGGCCGACGACGTAGGCGACCGCGCCGTCGGGCGACGCGACGACGTCGACCGGGGCGTGGCCGGTGGTGTAGAGCCGGTCGCCGTCGGGAGCGGACAGCGCGCCGGTCGCGAGGTCGAGGTCGAACCGTTGCGCCTGATCGGACGCGGACATGACGACGAGCAGGCGCGCGGCGCCGGCCGCGGGCGCGCCCAGCGCGGCGAGCCGCGTCGGCAGCGCGCCGCGGACGATCCAGGTGTCGCGCGGCGGCAGCGCGGTCGCCGCCTCGGGCGGCCAAGTCTCCGGTGCGGCGATGAGCAGGCCGCGCTCGGGGGCGTCGGGATCGACGTCGCGGTAGTCGTGGCAGCACAGCGAGTCCGAGGTGACGCGCGCGGCGACCTCGAGCGTGGCGGCGTCGAGCACCTCGAGCTCGTTCTGCAGGTCCTGGAACATGACGTTGCCGGTGCCGTCGCCGGGCGTGCCATCGTCGTCGCCGTCGACGCCGTCGGCGTGCGGGAACCCCGTGCCGCGGCCGATCGTCGAGATCACCACCCAGCGATCGACGAGCGCGATCCCGCCGACCGGCGACGCGACGTCGACGCGCGCGAGGTGCGCCCCGTCGGGGGCGAGCACGTCGAGCGCCTCGCCCGCGACCGCGCCGACCCACACGCGGCCGTCGGCGCCGACCGCGAGCACGTCGGGGTTGGCCGCGACCGGCGTGCCCATCGGCTGCCACGGATCGAGCCCGTCGCGATCGTCGGTGACGACGGCGAACGCGTCGGCGGTGACGTCGAGCTCGTAGGTGAGGACCGCGTCCTTCCACCGGCTGGCGAGGTAGAGGCGCGCGCCGTCGGGCGAGAACGCGAGCGCGCTGCCGTACCAGGGCGCCGGCGGCCGCGCGACGACCTCGTCGGTGGCCGTGTCGACGATCGAGATCCAGTTCGACAGCAGGTTCGCGACCGCGAGGTAGCGGCCGCCCGGGTGGAGCGCGAGCGCGACCGGCGCGCGACCGACGTCGATCCGGCGCCGCACCGCGCGCGCCTCGACGTCGACGACGGCGAGCTGGCTCGACGGCACGTCCTCGTGGCCGGTGAGCGCGACGTAGAGCGCCGCGCCGTCGGCCGACAGCGCGGCGGCGCGCGGGCGATCGCGGTGCGGCTGCGCCGCCCACAGCGGATCGTCGGGCCCGAACGGGTTGGGCTCGGGATCGAGCGAGCGCGGCGCCCACGGGTCGGCCGGCTCGGGCTCCGGGCACGCGCCGAGGGCGAGCGTCGCGAGCGCGGCGAGCGCGCGCGGGGCGCTCACGGCGCCGGCTCCTCGCAGATCGGCAGGCCATCGGGCCCCTCGACGCAGGTCGGGTCGTAGCGCAGCACCACGGTGCCCGCGTCGGTGCAGTCGTCGGCGAGCGAGAGCTCGAGCGTGCACGCCTGATCGACCAGCGACGGCAGCGGGTCGTCGTTGAAGAACACCTGCACGGCGCCGGTCACGTAGCCACCCTCGGCGGCGTCGGGCTCGAACACGAGCTGGCTGATCGGCTGCGCGCGCGGGCTCGCCCCGTCGAGCGCGATCCGCACGCTCGCCGGGACGTCGCCAGGGTCGACGTCGAGGCGCGCGCGCAGGTAGACGTAGCGAAACCCCTGGAACCCCTGCACCAGCTCGACGCCGTCGCCGGCCGCGGCGAGCGGGACGTAGTCGCCGCCGGGCGCGCGGAGCTCGGCGACGAGCCCGCCGCCGCAGTCGATCGGCGGCGGCGCGTCCGGCGCCTCGGGCGTCGACGGGCAGCCGGCCAGCAGCGCGGCGAGCGCGGGGGCGGCGAGCGGCAGCGGCAAGGGCAGGCGTGGCATGAGGTCCTCGCGGGTCACAGCGGCACGACGACGCCGAGGCTGGAGATCGCGGCGCCGCGGCCGCGCTGGTAGAGGTCGGCGGGCCACGAGAACCGCGTCCACGCCAGCGACGCCTGGACGCGCGCCTCGCGCCACGGCGTGACCCACTCGGCGAGCCCGCCGACGGTGACGGTGCGCATCGCGCCGAGCGAGCGGTCGCGCGTGCGCCACGCCGGGGCGCCGGCGGCGCCGTCGTAGCTCGGCTGGTAGAACGTCGCCGAGTCCTGGACGTAGGCGCGGACCTCACCGCCGAGGACGACGGTGTCGTCGCGCAGCGCGGTCGCGCCGCGGGCCGAGACGGTCTGGCTGGTGATGCCCCAGGTGTCGCGACACAGCCGGTAGTCGGCGTGGACGAACCACGCCTCGCCGATCATGCGGCGGACGCGGCCGAGCACGGCGACCGAGGTGCGCGCCTCGGGCACGCGCTCGAGCAGCGCGTAGGCGGGCGCGCCGCCCATCAGGATCGGGACGTAGCGGTACGGGCTCGACAGCCAGCCGGTGGTGCGGTCGACGTCGATCGCGAGGTCGACGTAGCCGCGCGGGTCGACGATCTGCGTGAGCGTCGCGACGCCGCGGTGGCCGCGGCGCGGCTCGTCGAACCGCGGATCGCCGGCGCGCCCGACGGTGTCGAACGCCGCGGCGTAGGCGAGGCGCACCGTTGTGTTGCGGTCGCCGAGCTCGCCGAGCCAGCTCGCGCCGGCGCGGATCGCGAGGTAGTCGCGCTCGTGGGAGACGTTGGCCGAGACGCCGATCCAGTGGTCGTCAACGACGGCGACCCGGGCGGCGGCGGCGCCCTCGACCCGCTGCTCGTCGAACGCGTAGGGAGAGGCGCTCGAGGTGACGTCGATCGACGCCGCGGACACCGCGTCGATCGTCGTCGACAGCTCGACCACCGCCTCGCGCCCCCACGTCACCGGCAGCACGGCGCCCGCGCTCGGGCTCCACACGGTGACGTGATCGTCGTCGGCGTAGAGCCGCACGCCGGCCGTGGTCGTGCGCTCGTCGGCGGGCTGCGCCGCCGCGCTCGCCGCGGTCGCGACGAGCACCAGGCCCACCACGGCGGCGCTCAGTTGCACCCGCACCCTCCGCCGCCGGCGTCGACCGCGCCCTCGGTGCCCTCGCGGATCTGGAACACGTGCTGGTGGGCGGTGTGGGCCGTCGGCCACGCCGGGTGGGCGAGCGCGCGGTGGGCGAGCGCGCCGCGCTGGTACGGACGGACGCGGGCGCAGCCGGCGACAGCGAGCAGCGCGAGCAGCGCGAGCGCGAGGCAGGCGCGGTGGGTCATGGCTCCTCCGGGGACATCACGGTGGCGAGGAACGCGCGCAGCGCCTGGTAGTCGCGCTCGTCGCGCCCCGCGAACTGCGCGCCGCCGGCGTGCCCGGCGCCGCCCGCGGCGAGCGCGAGCGGCTTGCGCAGCACCAGGCAGTCGTCGAGCTCCTCCGACGACAGGCCGTGGCCGAAGGCGGCGACGGCGCGGGCGTTGGCGACGACCTCGGCGGCGGTCAGCGGCTCGTCGAGGAACGTGCGCGCCGGGTCGGCGCGGCGGCGGCCGGGGCTGTACAGCGCGAGCGGGCGATCCGCGTGGCCGTGGCACGTCTGATCGGCGCACCGCGCGTCGAGCACCGGCTGCGCCGCGGCGACGAACACGCCGAGGTCGCCCTCGGCCAGCGGCGCCGGCGGCGGCTCGTCGACGACGCACGCGGCGAGCGCGACCGCGGCCGCGATCCCGGAGACGAGCGCGCGCGGGGTGATCACGGCGCCTCCGCCGGCAGCGCGACGGCCGGCGCGCGGTAGACCGCGCCCAGGTCGATCCACCGGATCAGCGCCGCGACGACATCGGGGTCGAGCGGCGGCGCGCCCGAGCCGGGCGGCGGGCACGCGCCGTCGAGCGCGCGCGGCGCGTCGAGCTCGCGCCCGAGCAGCCGCTCGATCAGGTACGAGCCGCGCGCCGACGCGCCGCGCTCGTCGACGTAGCGCTTGCCGCCGGTCGAGCCGGCGCCGAACGCCTGCAGCGCCTCGTAGGCGGCGTCGTAGTACGCGGTCGGCGTCGGCGTCAGGTCGAGCCCGCCCGCGGGCGCGGCGCCGGCGTGGCAGCCGTCGAGCGCGCACGACCGCGCCAGGCTCGGCGCGAGGTCGCGGCCGAAGTCGAAGTCCTTGGCGCCGCCGACCCCGACGACGACCGGATCGCGCGGGCGCCGCGGGTTGCGACCCTCGTAGGCGGCCAGCGTCACCGACGCGGTCGTGATCGCGTCCGGCTCGGGCGTGCCGAGCGCGTGGTCGGGATCGCCGTCGAGCGCGCCGTGGCAGCCGGCGCACAGCCGCGGGTACAGCGCCGGCTGCGTGCCCTGCGGGAACCGCTCGCCGCCCTGGACGTGGATCCACAGCCGCGCCGGCGCCTCGACCGCGAAGCCGTCGGCGTCGACGAGCTGGAGGCGGACCGGCAGGCGCGCCGGCAGCTCGGCCCACAGCGAGCCGTCGGCGGCGAGCGGGACCTCGTCGAGCACGGCGAGCGGCAGGTGCGCGCCGTTGCTGAACCAGGTCGACGCCGGATCGCCGTTGGCGATCTGCGCGGGGTCGACGACGCGGTCCTCCGGCGCCCACGCCGGCCAGGTCACCAGGCGCGCGGTCACCGCCTCGGTCGGCAGCGGGCGCGCGCCGACCGGGGCGAGCCGGCGCGCGATCGCCGCGTTCGCGATCGCGCCGGAGTGGCGGAGCCAGCCGGTCGCGCCGTCGTGCCACGCGTCGGCGTGGTCGTCGTCCTCGGCCGGGCGCGCGACGACGATCGCGGGCTGGTCGTCGGCCTCGCCCGGCGAGTCCCACAGGACCACCGGCGCGCCGAGGGTCACGCCGCCCGGGGCGTCGAGCACCTCGGCGAGCACGAGCGCCGAGTCGGGCGCGGCCGAGGCGTCGTCGACCGCCGTCGGCGCGGCGATCCGCGCGGCGACGACGCGCCCGTCGGGCAGCGGGGCCGGATCGCGCCACAGCCCGCCCGCCGAGGCGCCGGCGAGCGCGACGTCGGGCGTGAGCACGGTCCACGCGGGGAGGAAGCCGGGCACGGACAGCCCGGACGGATCGGCGCCGCCGAGGTCGGGCCCGAACTGGCGCTCGACGAGCGCGAGCTGGCCGGCCTCCCACGCCGCGCCGGTCGTGGTGAGGATCGCGAGGTCGCGCCCGTCGGGCAGCTCGCGCAGCGACCACACCACCGGCGCGGGCGCGGTCTGGCCGTGGTGCGGGTGGTACTCGGGCTGCAAGTGCGCCGTGCGGTCGTGGTCGGGCGGGAACCGGAACACCGAGCCGCGATCACCGCCCGGGCCGTCGACGTCGGCGCGCACGGTCGTGAACGCGAGCGAGCCGCGGAACTCGCCGGTGGCGAGGAACGTCGGCGTCGCCTCGGGGGTCGGCGTCACGGTCATGCGCGTGACCGCGCCGTCGGTGGCGAGCCGGTAGAGGTCGGTGTCGAGGCGCCGGCCGGTCTCGTCGGCGACACCGGCGCGGTTCGACGCGAAGTACAGCGCGCCGCCCGGGCCCCACACCGGCCAGCGATCGGCGCGGCGCGCGCCGGGCGCGCACGGCGGCGAGGTGAGCGGGCGCGCGCCGGCGCCGTCGAGCCCGACCTCCCAGATCGCGTGGCAGTCGTCGGCGGCGCGGCGCATCGCGAACGCGACGCGCGTGCCGTCGTGGCTGACCGCGGGGTCGCGGACGTCGGCGGGCCCGTCGGGGTGCGCCGCGGCGGTGAGGTTGACCGGCGTCGCGCCGGGCGCGAGCGACGGGTAGAACCACACGTCGCTGCCCGGGCGGAACGCGTCGAGGTCGAGCAGCGCGCGCGGCGCCGCCGGGCCGCGCACGAACACGACGCCGCGGACCTCGGGCGCGCCGAACCCGAGCGCGGCGCGCTCCGCCTCGGCCCACGCGACGATCGCGCGGGCGCCGGGGTCGTCGCGGGGGTCGCGCCCGCCGACGCGCGGGAAGAACCCGTCGTTGCCGCCGCGGTGGGCGATCCCGCCGGCGTCGAGCGGCAGCGCCTTGACCAGCAGGCGCGACCGCGCCGGATCGGCGGTGAGCGCGAGGTTGGCACGCGCGGCGTGCAGGCTGGCGCGGACGTCGGCGACCGAGGTGTCGTCGCGCGCGCCGGCGGCGGGGCCGGCGGCGGGGCCGGCGTCAGGATCGAGCGGCTCGAGCCCCATCGGCGGCGCCAGCGGCAGGCCCGCGAACTGCTGCGGGCCGTGGCAGCGCGACAGCATGCAGCCGCGATCGCGCAGCACCGGCAGCACCGTGTCCGCGAACTGGCGCTCGAGCGCGGTCAGCTCGTCGGGCGAGGTGCCCTCGCCGCCGCCGGCCTCGGACGCGATCCAGTCGCGCAGCGTGCCCCAGTCGGCGTCGCCGCGGCCGAGCGAGTGGCCACCGGCGTGCGGCACGCCGCCCTCGGCGAGCGCGAGCGGCTTGCGCAGCAGGCTCGACAGCTCGGGGCGCTCGACGGTGTTGATCCGCCCCTTGGCGTTGGCGTACGCGGCGTCGAGGTCGACGATCCGGCCGCGCGCGTCGACGTCGACGAAGAAGAACTCGCGATCGATGACCTCGCCCCCGGCCTCCGCGCCGGGCGCGACGCCGTGGCACGCGCCGCCGAGGCAGCGCCGCTCGAGCACCGGCGCGACGTCGCGATCGAACACCTCGCGCGGCGACGCGCCGGGGCAGCCGGCGAGCGCGGCGAGCGCGACGAGGAGGACGGAGCGCACGGGTCCAGCAAGGCTAGGCAGCGGTGGGGATGGAGAGTTGATCGCGGTCAAGTCGACCGACGACGAAGGGTGCGAGCGTGACCGCGTGCACCCGAGGTGGATCGCCAGCGCCGCCACGGCGGGCGCGATGGCCTGCGGGTCGGCGCCGGCCGAGCCCGCGCCCGACGCGCCGCGGACGCCGGCGATCGACGCCGCGGCCGGGGCGTGCCCGGTCGGGCTCGAGCGGCCGGGGCGACACCGGCTGTTCGTCCAGGGCCACGGCGGCGCGACGCGCGCCGACGGGCGCTACCCGCTGCTGCACGACGCCGCCGGTGGCGCCGACGCGCCGCTGTGCGACGACGCGACGTTCGTCGTCGACGTCTCGGGCGACGGCGTGTGGCAGCCGGGCGAGGAGCCGCGCCCGCTCGGCCCCGCCGGGCTCGTCCACGGCGAGCACTTCCTCGTCGGGCCTGGCGCGTTCGCCGAGTTCGCGACGGAGCTGTGCGGCGACATCACCGGCGAGGTCACGCTGTACATCCCGAACTACGACGAGGCGGGCAGCCGCGCGCTGCACCAGCTGCTCGTCGTGTCGCCGTCGGGGGACGAGCAGCTGGTCGCGGAGGCGATCGACGAGGAGGCCGGGCAGAGCGGCTACAACCCGTTCGTGCGCCAGCTCGCCGGCGAGGATCCGGTCGCGGCCGAGGGCGACCTGCTGGTGCTGCGCTCGACCAACCTCAGCGGCGCGGCGTTCTCGGTGATGGTGTGGCGGCCGCCGAGCGAGTACGAGTCGTGGGTGCTGGTGGAGGTGCCGTGACGGCGCGCGCGCTCGCGACGCTCGCGGTGGTGGCGGCGTGCGGCGCCGCGCCCGGAGGCGACGGCGGTGACGACGGCCCGCCGCCCGACGCGCGGCGGGTCGTCGTCGAGCCGTGCACCGCGGGTGACCTCGAGCTGGGGCGGTGCGTCGGCGCGACCGGGGCGTCGTGCACCGGCGAGCTCGGCGAGGCGCGCGTGTTCGAGCCGGTCGCGCCCGGCGGCGAGGTCGACCTCGTCGTCGGGCCGCAGGGCGCGCAGATGTTCGTGCTCGCGGCGCGCACGCAGGGGATCGCGCCGGGCGATCCGGACGATCCGGCGAGCCCGGACAACCCGCTGATCGAGATCGTCGCGGTGGTCGACGGGGACGTCGAGGTCGCGCGCTACCTGGGGCGGGCGGCGTTCGTGCCCGACGCCGGCGGCGGCGACGCGCTCGTCGCGCCGGGGCTGTTCGTCGTCGCGGACGGCGCGGCGCTCGCGGGCCGGACCCTGCGCGCGGTCGGGACGCTCGAGGACGCGGTCGGCGCGCGCCGCTGCGGCGAGCTGGTGTTCGTCGCGCGCTAGGCACGCGGCGAGAAGTTGAAATGCCCGGGGGCGGCGATATCCTCGGGCGTGCCGTCGATCGCCCGCCTGACCCGCGCCGACCTCGTCGAGGCGCGCGCGGTGCTCGCCGACGCGTGCGCGTTCGACCGCGCGGCCGAGGTCGCCGAGGAGAAGCTGTTCGAGCCGGCGCCGGCGGGCGAGGCGGTGGCGTGGGGCGCGCGGGTAGGCGGCGCGCTCGTCGGCGTGACGGCGGTGACGGCGGACCGGCTGCGGTTGATCGCGGTCGCGCCGGACGCGCGGCGGCGCGGGGTCGGCGCGGCGCTGCTGGAGACGGCCGAGGCGCACGCACGCGCCGCCGGCGCGCCGCGGCTGCGCACGCTCGACCTGCCCGGCAACTACCTCGCGCCCGGGATCGACGTCCGGAACACGGACACGATCGCCTGGCTCCAGAAGCGCGGGTGGGTGCGGCACGGCGAGAACGTCAACCTGCGCGTCGCGCTGCGCGGCAACCCGCAGGTGAGCGCGGCCCGCGCCGCGGCCGCGGCCGACGCCGCGCGTGCGCGCGGCTACGACGTCCGGCGCGCCCGCCCCGACGAGCCCGGGCTGCTCGAGGCGGTCGCGGCCGATTTCGGCGGCGCGTGGCCGTGGGAGATCGCGCGCGCGCTGGCGGGCGGCGGCGTCCACGTCGCGATCGCGCCGGGCGGGGCGATCGCGTCGTTCGCGGCGCACGACGGCAACAACCGCGGCCTGGGCTGGTTCGGGCCGGCCGGCACGCACCCCGATCACCGCGGCCTGCGGCTCGCCGAGGCGCTGCTGCTGGCGTGCCTGGTCGACGTCGCGGCGCGCGAGGCGACGTGCGAGGTGGCGTGGATCGGGCCGCGACGGTTCTACGAGCACGCCGCCGGCGTCGCCGGCGATCGCCACTTCCTCGTGTTGCAGAAGGACCTGACGTGACCCGCGCGATGCTGCTGTGCGCCGGCCTGGGCACCCGCCTGGGCGCGCTGTCCGACGAGCGACCCAAGCCGATGCTGCCGGTGTGCGACGTGCCGATCCTGCGCTACGGGATCGCGCTGCTCGTCGGCCACGGGATCACCGACATCGTGATCAACCTGCACCACCGGGGCGAGGTGATCCGCGACGAGCTCGGCGACGGCGCGGCGCTGGGGGCGCGGCTGCGCTACAGCGTCGAGGACGAGCTGCTCGGGACCGGCGGCGGGCTCAAGCGCGCGCTGCCGCTGCTCGATCCCGACGGGCGCGACGAGCCGTTCGTGTCGATGAACGGCAAGCTGATCTTCGACCTCGACGTCGCGGCGCTGCTCGCGGCGCACGCGCGCGACCCCGGCGTGCTCGGCACGATGGTGGTGCGCCCGGTGCCGGACGCGCGGGCGTGGGGCGCGGTGATGGTGCGGCCGGACGCTGCCGGGCGGCTGCGCGTGCGCGACGTGCTGGGCGACGGCGAGCACATGTTCTGCGGCGTCCACGTGACGCGGCCGTCGGTGGTGGCGCGCCTGCCGGACGGCGACGCGTGCATGATCCGCCAGGGCTACCTGCCGTGGATGCGGGCGGGCGCGGGCGAGGTCGCGGCGTACGTGCACGAGCGCGGCTACTTCGCCGAGCACTCGACGCCCGAGCGCTACCTCGAGTCCAACCTCACCCTGCTCCGTGGCGAGCCGCTGCGCCACCCGCCGGCGGCGCTGACCGGCGTGGACCCGGCGGCGCGGGTCGACCCGACCGCGACCGTGGTCGGCCCGGTGCGGATCGGCCCGGGCGCCGCGGTCGGCGCGGGTGCCGTGGTCGGCCCGGACACGGTCATCGGCGCAGGGGCGACCGTCGCGCCAGGCGCCCGGGTCACCCGCACGGTCGTCTGGGCCGGCGCGCGCGCCGAGGGCACCCTCGACCGCTCGATCGTCGCCCGGACCGGTACGATCGCGGCGACCTGAGCGATTCCCGTGGACTCGGCCTCGATTTCGCGAGCCACGCTACGTTCTGCCCGGGTGGCTGACACCCGCACCGTTGTTGCGCTCGCTACGTTTCGCCCAGGTGGCTGACACCTGCACCGTTGTAGCGCTCGCTACGTTCTACCCGGGTGGCTGACACCCGCGCTGTTGTAGCGCTCGCTACGTTCTGCCCGGGTGGCTGACACCCGCGCGCGAGGGCGTGCCGGGCGGCGGGTTTCTTTACCGTGAGCGGGCTTCGTGGCAGCATCGCTCCCTTGGCCCGCCGGCTACGTGGGCCAAGAAGTCAGGGGAACTCTCATGGCGCCCACCAAGCGCACGTCCAAGCACATCAAGCTCACGTCTCACCCCGGGGGCCACGGCGCCAAGCCGATCCCCATCAACTGGGGCGCCGCCGATCCGGCGACGCGCGGCCCGGTCATCGCGACGCTCACCAACCCCGAGCACCGCAACGTCATCGGCACGCACTCCGGCGCGTACTCCGTCTATCGCGCGCTCGCCGTCGCCGCCGGCGCGCTCGATCCGCACCACGTCCCGGACCTCACGAACACCGCGCCGACCGACCCGTTCGGCCCGTTCCCGGCGTGGGCCGACCCCGAGAAGATCGTCTCGCTCGATCCGTGGGGCGCCACCGTCCAGACCGTGTTCAAGGACTACATCGACAAGGGCTACGACGTCCGCCCGTCGATCGCCGTCACCAAGGCCCACATCGACATGCCCGAGATCCGCGACGCGGTCGAGGCGGGCCGGCTCGAGGTCGACGGCAAGATCCTCAAGTCCGCGGGCGAGGGCCGCGTCACCAAGGCCGCGACCGAGCCGGTGTGGTACCTGCCCGGCGTCGCCAAGCGGTTCGGCTGCACCGAGAGCGACCTGCGCCGCACGCTGTTCGAGCAGACCGGCGGGATGTTCCCCGAGCTCGTCACCCGCGGCGACCTCGACGTGTTCCTGCCGCCGATCGGCGGCCAGACGATCTACATCTTCGGCGACCCGTCGAAGCTGTCGGACCCGAGCGTGCCGCTGACCGCGCGCGTCCACGACGAGTGCAACGGCTCCGACGTGTTCGGCTCGGACATCTGCACGTGCCGGCCGTACCTCGCCCACGCGATCGAGGAGTGCATCCGCGGCGCGCAGGCGGGCGGCGTCGGCCTCGTCGTCTACTTCCGCAAGGAGGGCCGCGCCCTCGGCGAGGTGACGAAGTTCCTCGTCTACAACGCGCGCAAGCGCCAGGAGGGCGGCGACACCGCCGCGCAGTACTTCGCGCGCACCGAGTGCGTCGCCGGCGTCCAGGACATGCGGTTCCAGGAGCTGATGCCGGACGTGCTGCACTGGCTCGGCGTCACCAAGATCCACCGCCTCGTGTCGATGTCGAACATGAAGTACGACGCGATCGTCCGCGGCGGGATCGAGGTCGGCGAGCGCGTGAACATCCCCGACTACCTGATCCCGGCCGACGCGCGGGTCGAGATGGACGCCAAGAAGGCCGCGGGCTACTTCACGCCCGACGCCGTGCCCGACGCGGCCGAGCTGGCCAAGCAGAAGGGCCGCAACCTCGAGTGAGCGCGACGGCGGCCCGCGCCGCCGCAGGGGACGACATGACCGACCACAGCGAGCCCACCGCCGAGGAGCGCGCCGCGATCACCTACCTGCGCTCGCCGCTGGCGATCCGCGCGCGGTGCGAGAACGTCCTCGCGCGCGGCGTCGGCGCCGGCCTCGACCACTTCGCGATCGACCTCGACCAGCTCGACGCCGCCGCGGCCGCGGTCGAGGCGGTGACGCGCGCGCAGTACCCGACGCTGGCGATCCCCGTCCACGGCCGGATCAACCACTTCCGCGCCGGCGGGGTCGACCGGCTCGCGACGCTGTCGGCGCAGATGGACGCCGCCGGCCGGCTGCCACCGACCGAGAAGGCCCGCGCGCTGGTCGACCTCGTCGTCGTCAGCGTGCTGCTCGACGCCGGCGCCGGCCCCGACTGGCACTTCCACGAGCCCGCCACCGGCCAGCGGATCGCGCGGTCCGAGGGCCTCGCGGTCGCCAGCCTCCACGCGTTCGCCGCCGGCCTGTTCTCGGCCGACAAGCGCGAGCCGTGGCGCGTCGACGCGCGCGCGCTGGTCGAGCTCGACGCCGACCGCCTCGGCGCCGCGTTCCAGGTCGGCCCCGACAACCCGCTCGTCGGGCTCGAGGGGCGCGCGCAGCTGATGCGCCAGCTCGGCGAGGCGCTGCGCGGCGGCTCGCAGTGGTTCCCCGGCCACCGCCCGGGCTCGCTGATCGACTCGCTCGGCGCGCTGTCGCGCGACGGCCAGGTCGCCGCGGCCGAGGTGCTCGGCGCGCTGCTCGACGGCCTCGCCGACATCTGGCCCGGCCGCGTCACGCTCGGCGGCGTCAACCTCGGCGACGTGTGGCGTCACCCCGCCGCCGGCGGCGAGGGCGCGAGCGCCGGGCTCGTCCCGTTCCACAAGCTGTCGCAGTGGCTCGCCTACTCGCTGTTCGAGCCGCTCGAGCTCGCCGGGCTGACCGTGACCCAGCCGGGCGCGCTCACCGGCCTGCCCGAGTACCGCAACGGCGGCCTGCTGCTCGACGCCGGCGTGCTCGTGCCGCGCCACGACGGCGTGCTGCGCGACGCCCACGCCCCCGGCGACGAGGTGATCGTCGAGTGGCGCGCGCTCACCGTCGCGCTGCTCGACCGCGTCGCCGACGCCGTGCGCGAGCGCCTCGACAAGACCGCGGCCGAGCTGCCGCTCGCCAACATCCTCGAGGGCGGCACGTGGGCCGCCGGCCGCAAGCTCGCCGCCGAGCGCCGCGGCGGCGCGCCGCCGATCCGCGTCGTCTCCGACGGCACGGTGTTCTGACCACCCGGGGCTCGCCGCCCCGCCCGTCGGGCGCGCCCGACGGGACCCACCTCGCCGAGAAATCCGGCACCAGATCTCAGGAGCGTCATCGCATGTCAGGTCAGGTCTTCGTCATCGGTCACCCGCTGGTGCAGCACAAGCTCACGCTGATGCGGTCCAAGGACACCAGCACCGGCTCGTTCCGCGCGCTGCTGCGCGAGATCAGCATGCTGCTCGGCTACGAGGTGTGCCGCGATCTCCCGGTGACGATGACGCAGATCGAGACGCCGCTGCAGCCGATGATGGCGCCGGTGCTCGACGGCAAGAAGGTCGTGCTCGTCTCGATCCTGCGCGCCGGCGGCGGCATCCTCGAGGGCATGCTCGACATCCTGCCGAGCGCGCGCGTCGGCCACGTCGGCCTCTACCGCGACCCCGACACGCTGCTCGCGGTCGAGTACTACTTCAAGGTCCCGCAGGAGATGAAGGACCGCGACTGCATCGTGTGCGACCCGATGCTCGCGACCGGCAACTCCGCGGTCGCGGCGGTGGAGCGGATCAAGGAGACGCGCCCCAAGTCGATCAAGTTCGTCTGCCTGCTGACCTGCCCCGAGGGGATCAAGGAGTTCCACGCGCACCATCCGGACGTCCCGGTCTACACCGCGGCGATCGACGACCGGCTCAACGAGCACGGCTACATCCTGCCGGGCCTCGGCGACGCCGGTGACCGGCTGTTCGGCACCAAGTAGCGCCGCACCGGCGTGTTAGGGTCACGCCCGCGTGACCTCGCTCCTGTCGGGTTACATCGACCGCGCCGGCGCCGTCGTCATCCCGCCGTTGCTGCGCGAGGCCGGGCCGTTCCACGCGGGCCTCGCGCTGGCCAAGCCGTACGGCGGCTGGGACTTCGGCTTCCTCGGGGGAGGACGGCCGGTGGGCGGTCGAGCCGACGATCGCCGCCTACAACGAGTGGCGCGAGGACGTCGCGGCGTTCAACGTCGGTGGCCGGTTCGCCGACGACGGTGACGTCGTCGGCGGGCAATGGGGGATCGTCGGCGACGGCCGCGTGCTCGTGCCGCCCTCGCTCGAGGACGTCGGTGGCTGCGGCCACGGCCTGATCCCGTTCAAGCGCGGCGGACGGTGGGGCTACCTCGACCGCACCGGGCGCGTCGTGATGCCGCCGATCTACGACGAGGCCGACGAGTTCGGCAAGGACGGCCTCGCGGTCGTCACCGAGGACGGACGCGACGGCTACCTCGACACCCGCGGCTACTGGCGGATGACCGTCCGGTTCGACGCGCTCGCGCCGAGCAGCGACGGCCGCGGTCGCGCGCGGCTCGGCGGGCTGTGGCACGTCATCGACCTCGACGGCAACGTCGTGTCCGAGGGGTTCGACGAGATCCTGCCGTTCATGAGCGGGATGGCGCGGGTCGCGCGCGACGGCCAGCTCGCGTACATCGATCCCGACGGCCGCGTCCTCGGCGATGCGTGGTTCGACGAGGCGCTGCCCTACGCCGACGGCCTGGCCCCGGTGCAGCGCGGCGACGAGTGGTTCGTGCTCGACGCGCGAGGGGCGCTCCACGGCCCGTACGCGCGCGCGATGCCGCCGACCGACGGCCTGGCGCGGTTCGTCGAGCCCGGGCCCAGCGGCGCCGTCGGGTTCCTCGCCGCCGACGGGACCGTGCGCGTCCCGGCGCGCTACTGCTCGGCGCTGGGGTTCCACGACGGCCTCGCCGCGGTCCAGCGTGACGGGCTGTGGACGTACATCGACACCACGGGGCGCGAGATCCACCCGCCGTACTGGCACCGCGCCGGCAGCTTCCACGACGGCCTCGCCACGGTGCGCTACGGCACGCGCGCCGGCGTCGTCGACCGCGCCGGGCAGGTCGTCGTCGCGCCGCAGTACGACGTGATCGACGCGTTCTCCGCCGGGCGCGCCGCGTTCAAGCAGCTCCAGTGGCGCGCGCTCGGCCCGCCGCCGCCCGAGTGGCACGTCACGCCGCGCGACGGCCTGGCGTTCCGCGGCTTCGCCGGCGCCGGCGTCGACGACGAGCTCCGCGTCTCGATCGGCTTCCGCGGCGAGGTGCGCGGCGACGACTCGCTGCGCCTGCAGCAGCTCGTCGACATGTGGCGCGACGTCGCCGACGCCCACGCCGGCGGCGACGCCGTGCGCGACGAGTGGATCGCGGACCACGCGGTCAGCCTGCGCGTCGGCGACCTGCCCTACCCCGCCGAGCTGCTCCAGCTGCTGCTCGCCGAGCTCCACGCCGCGCGCTTGCCGGTCCAGGACGTCGCGCTCGCGCGGCTGCGCCCCGCGACCGACCACGGCCTGCCGTTCACCGCCGGGTGGGAGGCCGTGCCGGACCCCGACGACCCGCGCGGCCCCGCGGTGTTCGACACGTTCGACCTCTACGCCGCCGCGGCGTTCGACGCGACGCCGCCGCCCGCCTCGGAGTCGCCGCCGCACCTGCTCGCCGGGCGGTGGGACGGCCGCGGCCAGCGCGTCGTCTACGCCGAGCGCACGTTCACGCTCCACCTGCCCGACGTCCGTATCTGCTACGGCGTGCTCCAGGACGGGTTCGTCGCGCCGGACGCGCGCAGCGCCGCCGTCGGCGAGGCGCTCACCGACGCGCTCGACCGGCGTTTCGATCGCCGCCGCGTGTGGTTCTTCCCGCCCGGCAAGGACCCGGGCCCGCCCCGGCCGTTCACGCGCGACAACCGCCCGGGCGTCGAGCCGATCCACGCCCACCTCGCCGGCGCCCCGCGCCGCGGCTACGGGTTCGCGATCGACACCCACACCTGCCTGCACGACGTCGGGCCCGGCCAGTACCGCTACCGCGAGAACGAGCTGATGGAGGGCGTCGCCGACGCGATCCGCGCGCTCGGGCTGCGCCCGTTGATCATGTGGCAGCGGTTCGGCAACCCGCTGCCGGTGCCCGCCCACCCGGGCTGGGCCCACCCGATGGAGCCCACCGTCTACGTGCTCAACCTGTGGGAACCGTAGCGATCTGGCCGCACACCCACGCCGGCGCCCGTGAACGAGCGTCTGCGACATTGCGGAACGTTTAGCGGCGAGGATACCGACCGGAAACATCGCGCTGGCATCGTCGACTCCGCCCTACACCCCCTGGAGAGCAGACGATGGACTTCAACAACGGTGATACCGCATGGCTCTTGCTGTCATGCGCGCTCGTGATGCTGATGGTGCCTGGCCTGGCGCTGTTCTACGGCGGCATGGTCAAGAGCAAGAACGTCCTGTCGACGTTCATGCACAGCTTCTTCGCGCTCGGCATCATCACCGTGCAGTGGGTGGTCATCGGCTACTCGCTGGCGTTCGGTGAGAGCAACGGCGGGTTCATCGGCGGCCTGGACATGGCGTTCCTGCAGGTGCCGCTGATGAAGCACCTGTCGGTCGACGAGGCCGGCGTGTGGTCGACCGCGTCGCTCGCGACGCCCGGCCTGGCGTTCATCATGTTCCAGGGGATGTTCGCGATCATCACCCCGGCGCTGATCTCGGGCGCGTTCGCCGAGCGGATGAAGTTCTCCGCGTACGTCGTGTTCACGCTCGCCTGGGCGACCCTGGTCTACGACCCGCTGGCGCACTGGGTGTGGGCGAGCGGCGGCTGGCTGTTCGAGAAGGGCGCGCTCGACTTCGCCGGCGGCACGGTCGTCCACCTGTCCTCGGGCGTGTCGGCGCTGCTCGTCGCGATCATGATCGGCAAGCGCCGCGGCTACCCCGAGCGCGGCCACACCCCGCACAACCTGACGATGACCGTGCTCGGCGCGGGCCTCTTGTGGTTCGGCTGGTTCGGGTTCAACGCCGGCTCGGCGCTGTCCGCCAACGGCACCGCGGCGCTCGCGCTCACCAACACCCAGATCGCGGCGGCGACCGGCGCGCTCGGCTGGGGCCTGATCGAGATGGTCCGCATGAAGAAGGTCACGATGCTCGGCGTCGCCTCGGGCCTCGTCGCCGGCCTCGTCGGCATCACCCCGGCGGCCGGGTTCGTCGAGCCGACCGCGGCCCTCGCGATCGGCGCGATCGCCGGCGCCATCTGCTACGGCGGCGTCATGCTCAAGAGCAAGCTCGGCTACGACGACTCGCTCGACGCGTTCGGCGTCCACGGCGTCGGCGGCATCGCCGGCGCGCTGCTGACCGGCGTGTTCGCCAAGGACTACCTCACGGCCGACGGCGTCGGCGGGGGCCTGTTGTCCGGCGAGACCGCGGTGTTCATGACCCAGCTCGTCGGGGTCGGCGCGGCGCTCGCGTACGCGGTCGGCGTGACGTTCGTGATCCTCAAGGTCATCGACCTGACGATCGGCCTGCGCGTCGACGCCGACGTCGAGGACGAGGGCCTCGACGGCACGCTCCACGGCGAGGCCGGCTACGTGCTCGGCGATGGCAGCGCGCACGCCGCGGCGGCCGAGAGGCTCGACGAGGAGGACGCCCCCTCGCCGGTGCTCGCCGGCGCCCCGGTGGCCGAGCCCGCGTAACGTCCCCGGAGCCGCAGTCCCCCGGGCCTGCACCGGCCCGCGCTCCGCCAACGGCGACCCTTCCGGGGGTCGCCGTTTCCTTTTTCCGTTATCACGGATATGCTGCCGCTCGACTTGGAAGCCGGGAAGGACAAGCGGAAACCCGCGAGCGGCAAGGCGAAGCCGGGCAAGGCCGCGGCCGCGAAGGCGGCGCCGCCGCCGAGCGAGACGTCGAACGCCGCGGACAGCGCGGCCGAGGACCTCGCGCCGGTGGTCGGCGCCAACCTCCGCCGGTTCCGCACCCGGCGCGGGCTCTCGCTCGAGCGCCTGGCGACCGCCTCGGGCGTGTCGCGGGCGATGCTGGGCCAGATCGAGCTCGGCCAGAGCGCCCCGACGATCAACCTGCTCCACAAGATCGCCAAGGCGCTCGACGTGCCGTACGCGGCGCTGCTGAGCACGTCGGGCTCGTCCGGGCCGCAGACGCTGCGCGCGACCGACGCCAAGATCCTCACCAACCAGGACCGCTCGTTCAGCTCGCGCGCGCTGTTCCCGTTCGACAAGCCGCGCCGGGTCGAGTTCTACGAGCTGCGGCTGGCGCCGGGCGGGATCGAGAACGCCGAGGCGCACGCGCCCGGCACGACCGAGAACCTGGTCGTCACCGGCGGGGCCCTCGAGCTCGAGGTCGCGGGCGACGTCCACACCCTCGGCACCGGCGACTCGATCCTGTTCGAGGCCGACGTCCCGCACGCCTACCGCAACGCCGGCAAGGTCGAGACGGTGATGTACCTGGTGATGACGTACGCCCAGGAAGTCGGCTGACGTCTCCGTCTCCGTCTCCGTCTCCGCCTCCGTCTCCGTCTCCGTCTCCGTCTCCGTCTCCGCCTCCGCCTCCGCCTCCGTCGGCAAGCCCCCGCTCGTCCTGAGCTTCCCACCGACGTCGTCGGAGATCGCCGTCTGCCGAACAGCCCCGTTCCGCTCACCCTGAGCAGCGCCGAGCGCCAGCGAGGCGCGTGTCGAAGGGTGTTGACAGTCATTCATGCGACGGAGCGAGCCACGACGGTCGCCATCGACGCAGGACGCTGACCTACACCAGCCCGAGCAGCGGGCACATCACGCGCAGCCCGCCGACGATCAGCGCGAAGCCGATCACGTCGAACACGATCCCGGCGCGCACCATCTGGAACACGCGCACCGCGCCGGTGCCGTAGGCCATCGCGTTGGGGCCGGTCGAGATCGGCAGCATGAACCCGAACGAGCTGCCCAGCGTCGCGCCGAGCACCGCCGGCACCGGCGAGGCGCCGGCCGCGACCGCGAGCTGACCGGCGAGCGGCGCCATCAGCGTCGCGGTCGCCGTGTTGCTCGTCGTCTCGGACATCACGATCGACACCGCCGTCACCAGCGCGACGATCGCCCACGTCGACGACGCGCCGGTGGCGTCGGCGAGCGCGCGGCCCCAGCTCGCGGACAGCCCGGTGCGGTCGGCGAGCGAGCCGAGCAGCACGCCGCCCGCGAACAGCAGGATCACGCCCCAGTCGATCCGCACGGCCTCGGCCCACACCAGCGCCGGGCGCGGCGCGGCGGGCGTGCCGCCGGGCAGGACGAACAGCGCGCAGCCGGCGAGCAGCGCGACGACCTCCTCGGTGAGGTGCTTGTCGACCCAGGCCGTGGCCGCGGCGTCGGGCGCGGCCAGCTCGAGCACCGTCGGGGTCAGCCAGCCGAGGATCGCGAGCACGAACGCCAGCAGCACCGAGCGCTCGCCCGGCGTCCACGCGCGGCGGGTCGCCTCGGCCCGCGCCGGCAGCGGCCCCTGGCGCACGCCGAGCAACCACCACAGCGTCGCGATCAGCCCGCCCAGCATCACCGCGCCGATCGGCACGCTCACCGCCATCCAGTCGAGGAACGACAGGTCGTGGCCCTGCGCGCGGATCGACGCCAGCCCGATCACGTTGGGCGGCGTGCCGACCGGCGTCCCGATGCCGCCGACCGAGGCGCCCCACGCGACGGCGAGCACCAGCGCCGCGCCGAACCGCTGATCGCCCGAGGCCGCCGCGATCGGCAGGACGATCGGCAGCAGGATCGCGGTCGCGGCCGAGTTCGACATCCACATCGACATCACGAACCCGGTGACCGCGACCGCGACGATCAGCCCGCGCCGGGTCGAGGCGACCGCGGTCATCGTCGCCGCGAGCCGCGCCGCCAGGCCGGTGACCTTCATCGCCTCGGCGATGAAGAACGAGCCGACGAACAGGTAGAGCAGCGGCGTGCCGAACGCGCCGAACGCCTCCTTCGGCGTGGCGAGCCCGGTCAGCACCGTCCCGCACGCGGCGACCAGCGACACGACCGCGGGCGGCAGCGCCTCGGTCATCCACCAGATCACCGCGAGCGCCATCAGCGCCGGCAGCGCGGCCGGCGGGTCGCCGCCGCGCGAGGCGAGGTAGACGAGGACGGCGACCGCCGGGCCCGCGAACAGGCCGAGCCGGCGCAGCGCGCGCTCGAAGCCCTCGCCGGGGACGGGCGGTTCCATCGCGGCGCGACCATACACGAGGGGACGCGCTAGGATGCCGGCGTGCACGCGCGCATCGCCGTGAGGATCTCCGTGGCGTCGGTGGCCCTGTGCCTCGGCGCCTGCCAGAGCGGGGCGCCGTCGGGCGCGGGCGCGGGTACGGCCTCTGGCACGGGCACCGCCACCGGCGCGCTGCCGGGCACGGCGGTCGGGCCGGTGCCGGCCTACCCGTTCGTCGACGCGGCGGTGCCGACGCTGGCCGGCGCGCGCGTCGTCCACACCGACCCGCTCACCGCCTCGCTCCCCGGGCACGCCCAGGGCGCGTGGGAGCGGGCGAAGAAGGCGGTCGAGGCGCTGCGCGGCGGCGCGTCGGATCCGGCGCGGCTGTGCGGCGTGGTCGGCGCCGCGCGCAACATCCCGGAGCTCGCGTCCGGCGCCGCGCCGCCCGAGATCGAGGCCGCGCTCGCCGACGGCGAGCAGCGCTGCGCGCGCGACGCCTGGCTCGCCGCCGCCGCTGCCCAGCTCGCTCGCGTCGAGGCCGGCGACGCCCGCGCCTGCGCCGCCGCGACCGCCGCGCTCGCTCGCGTCGCCGACGAGCACCGCGCCGACGCCGAGACGACCGCGCTCACCGCGCGCGTCGCGACCGCGTGCCCCGCGCCGTAGACGCGAGCCAGGGGCCCGGTCTCGGCCCGCCCCAGGCTCCGCTCGTCTCGAGCTTCTCACCGACGTCGTCGGAACCTGCCGTCAAACGAACAGCCATGTTCCGCTCACCCTGAGCTGCGCCGCGCGTCAGCGCCCTTCGACAGGCTCAGGGTGAGCGGTCGATCTGGTCGATGGGTGATGACAGTCATGCATGCGACGGAGCGAGCCGCGACTGTCACCATCCTTCGACACGGGCCTCGCTGGCGCTCGGCCCTGCTCAGGATGAGCGGGGGCCTGGAGACGGAGACGGAGGCGGAGACGGCGCGCGCTACGCCGCGTGCTGGCGCAGGAACGCCAGCGTCCGCTCCCACGCCAGCTGCGACGCGGCCGGGTCGTGGACCTCGGGCCGGCGGTCGTTGAAGAACGCGTGGTCGGCGTCGTAGACGTGCAGCTCCATCGACTTGCCGGCCGCGCGCAGCTTGGACTGGATGTCCTTCGCCGCCTCGGGCTTGGCCCAGCCGTCCTTCGCCGCGAAGTGGGCGAGCACGGGGGCCTCGACGTGGCTCCACTCCTGCGGCCCCGGCACGCCGTAGAACGGCACCGAGGCGCACAGCCCGCGCACCTGGCACGCGGTCGCGAACGTCAGCGCGCCGCCCATGCAGAAGCCCATCGCCGCGACCTTGCCGGTGCACCGCGGGTGCGCCTTGAGGTACGCCACGGCGCCGGCGATGTCGTCCATCGCGCGCGGCCAGTCGAGCGCGTTCATCAGCGCGCTCGCCTCGGCGGCGTCCCTGGCGAGCTTGCCCCGGTACAGGTCCGGGACGACGACGACGAAGCCCTCGGCGGCGAGGCGCTCCGCCACCGACTGGATCTGGTCGTTGACGCCCCACCACTCCTGCAGCAGCACGACGCCGGGCGCCTGGCCCGCGCCGGGCGGCAGCGCGAGCGCGCCTTCGATGGCCTGGTTCGTCCGCGACGTGAACGCGACTCTCTCGATCATGGCTCTCCCCTTCGAGGTGGCGTCGTTATACTGCGACGCCATGAGCGGCACCAAGGGCGCACGCGGCCGACGATTCGAAGGCGGGCTCGCTCCCGACGCGGCGGCGGTCAACGCCTCGGTCGGGTTCGACTGGCGCCTGCTCCCGCACGACGTCGACGGGTCGATCGCGCACGCGCGGATGCTCGGGCGCCAGGGCATCATCCCCGCCGCCGACGTCGACGCGATCGTCGCCGGGCTGCTCGCGGTGCGCGGGCGCCTCGACCGCGGCGAGGTCGAGTGGGACGAGGCGCTCGAGGACGTCCACATGAACGTCGAGGCGCGCCTGATCGACGACGTCGGCGACGCCGGCCGGCGCCTGCACACCGGGCGCAGCCGCAACGACCAGGTCGCGACCGACCTGCGGCTGTACGCGCGCGCCTCGGCGGCGCGGCTCGTCGACGGGATCGACGCGCTCCGACGCGCGCTGCTCGGCCAGGCGCGCCGCCACGTCGACACGCTGATGCCCGGGTACACGCACCTGCAGCGCGCGCAGCCGGTGCGCGCCGCGCACCACTTCCTCGCCTACGACGCGATGATGGCGCGCGACCGCGGCCGGATCGAGGACGCGGCCCGCCGCGCCGGCGAGTCGCCGCTCGGCTCCGGCGCGCTCGCCGCGACGACGTTCGCGATCGACCGCGAGGGCGTCGCGGCCGACCTCGGCTTCACCGGCGTCACCCGCAACAGCCTCGACGCCGTCGGCGATCGCGACTTCGCGATCGAGCTGGTCGCGGCGTGCGCGCTCGCCCAGGTCCACCTGTCGCGGCTCGGCGAGGAGCTGGTCCTGTGGACGTCGCAGGAGTTCGGGTTCGCCCGGCTGCCCGACGCCTACTCGTCGGGCTCGAGCCTGATGCCGCAGAAGAAGAACCCGGACCTCGCCGAGCTGATCCGCGGCAAGGCCGGGCGCGTGATGGGCGCGTGGGTGACGCTGATGACCGTCGTCAAGGGCCTGCCGCTGGCCTACAACAAGGACCTGCAGGAGACGCAGGAGCCGCTGTACGACGCGGTCGAGACGCTCGATGCCTCGCTCCGCGTCGCCGCCGGGATGGTCGAGACGATGGAGCTCGACGTCGCGCGGCTGCGCGCCGCCGTCGGCGAGGGCCACCTCGTCGCGACCGAGCTCGCCGATTACCTCGTGGCCAAGGGCGTGCCGTTCCGCGACGCCCACGACGTCGCCGGCGCGCTCGTGCGCAAGGCGATCGCGCGCGGCGTCGAGCTCGCCGCGCTGTCGCTCGACGAGCTGCGTGCCGAGCACGCCGCGTTCGACGCCGACGTGTCCGGCTGGCTCGACCCGGCGCGCGCCGCGGACCGCCGCGACGTGATCGGCGGGCCGGCGCGCGGCCGGATCCTCGCCGAGATCGACCGCATCGCCGCGGCGCTCCCGCCGCCGCCGCCGCCAGAAGATCAGAGCCGCACGCTAGGGAAGGAGTCACGATGACGACGTTCGAGTACCAGGGCGACGAGCTGCACTGCGAGGGCGTGTCCTTGGCGCGGATCGCCGCCGAGGTCGGCACCCCCGTCTACGTCTACAGCCGCGGCGAGCTGGAGCGCGCGTACCGCGCATTCGACGCCGCGCTCGCCGGCGTGGATCACCAGATCTGCTACAGCGTGAAGGCGAACTCGTCGCTGGGGATCCTCAGCGTGCTGGCCAGGCTCGGCGCGGGCGCGGACATCGTGTCGGGCGGCGAGCTGTACCGGTGGCAGCGCGCCGGCGGGGACCCGGGCAAGGTCGTGTTCTCCGGCGTCGGCAAGACCGAGGCCGAGATGCGCACCGCGCTCGCCGCGAAGATCCTCGCGTTCAACGTCGAGTCCGACGAGGAGCTGCTCACGCTGGACCGCGTCGCGCGCGCCGAGGGCGTGCGCGCGCCGGTGTCGCTGCGGATCAACCCCGACGTCGACGCCGAGACCCACCCGTACATCTCGACGGGCCTCGCCAAGAACAAGTTCGGCATCTCCGCGAAGAGCGCGCGCGACAGCTTCCGCCGCGCCGCGGACCTGCCTGGCATCGAGGTCGTCGGCGTCGACTGCCACATCGGCTCGCAGCTCACCAAGACCTCGCCGTTCGCCGACGCGATCGCGCGCCTGGTCGAGCTGATCCTCGACCTCGACCGGATGGGCCTCAAGATCAAGGAGCTCGACATCGGCGGCGGGCTCGGCATCGACTACGGCAAGGACGGCGAGGCGCCGCCGCCGTCGCCCGGCGAGTACGGCGACGTCGTGCGCGCCGCGCTCGCGCCGATCCTGCCGCTGGGCATTCGCCTCTTGTGCGAGCCGGGCCGCGTCATCGTCGGCCGCGCCGGCGCGCTGCTCACGCGCGTGCTGTACCGCAAGCAGAACGAGGCCAAGCACTTCACGATCGTCGACGCCGCGTTCAACGACCTGATGCGGCCGACGCTGTACGGCGCCTACCACCCGATGCACCCGGTCAAGCGCGGCGCGCGCGCCGCCGTCGTGACCGACGTCGTCGGCCCGATCTGCGAGACCGGCGACTTCTTCGCGCGCGACCGCGAGCTGCCCGCCCTCGACCAGGGCGACCTGCTCGCGATCGGCGCCGCCGGCGCCTACGGCTTCGCGATGGCGTCGAACTACAACACCCGCCCGCGCGCCGCCGAGGTCCTGGTCGCGGGCGCCGGCTACACCGTCATCCGCGACCGCGAGACCCTCGAGCAGCTCCTCGTCAACGAGCGCGTCGCGGGCTGACGCCCGCGGCGCGGCTCAGCGCCCGCGTCACTGCGAGCTGAAGCAGGCGAAGATCGGCGCGCACGCCTCGCTCTCGAACGCGTTGCACGGGTCGTCGCCGATCGCGTCGGCGCACGCCTCGGCATCGTCGACCGTCGCGGTGCAGTCGGTCGGGAACGGGTCCATGGCGCACTCGGCCGCGGTGGTCGGCCCGACCGTGACGCCGTCGCCGCAGTCGACCGTCTCCTGCGGGCCGGCCTCGGCGACGTACTCGCACAGTTCCATCAGCTCGGCCGACGTCAGCGAGCCGAGCGCCTTGTTGCCATCGAGGCCGGAGCCGCCGCCGCCGCCACAGGCGGCGAGGGCGAGCGCGGTCACGCACACGAGTCCAGTCATGAAGCGCATCTGGTGATCCTTCTCTTGCTCTTGGTGGTGAGGTGAATCAGGGGGGCCGCCGACTACGCGTCGCCGCCGTCGTCGAACAGCTCGGGGCACTTCTCCATGACCGTGGCGCACGCCGCCGGCGTCGCGTCGCACGAACGGATCGGGTCGTCCGTCTCCGGCGCCTCGCAATCGAGGCCCGTCCAGGCGGCGATGCCCGCGGTGATGCAATCGTCGAGGCGGGTCTGCATGCACCCGTCCTGAGCGAACGCCTCCTCGAACAGACAGTCGAGGCCGACCATGCCGGCGATCTCGGCGTCGCTCAGGCCGTCGTCGACGTCGCCGCACAGCTCGATGAAGTCCGAGTCGGACAGCGAACTCAGCAGGCGATCGTCATCGCCGCCGCCGCCACAGGCGGTCAGCGAGAGCGCAGCAGTGAACATGAACGCGGTCAGTAGACGCATCAGTAGATCCCCCTGGATCAAGGTAGACGAACGGAGCCCCCAGCATGCGGGGCTGGCCCGGCAGGGTCAAGTTGCGCGGGCGATCTGGACGCGGGCGTCGTTGTAGGTCGCCTGGCCGCCGAGGTCGGCGACGTCCTCACCGATCAGTGCATTCGCGGTGTTGCCGTTGCGGGTGTGATGGGACCACATGCCCTTGGGCAGCACGGCGACGCCGCGACGCAGATCACGCGACACCTTCGCGGCGCAGCGGACCTCGCCGAGCTCGTTCCACACGCGGACCTCGTCGCCGTCGGCGATCCCGCGCGCGGCGGCGTCCTCGAGGGAGAGCTCGACCGGCACCTCGGCGCGGCGGAGCTGGCCGAAGTACGAGCTGATCTGCGTCGAGATCGCCGGCGAGATCAGCGCGAGCGGGAACGCATCGGTGGCGGGATCGGGCTGGTAGGCGTAGAGCCCGCCGGTGGCGGCCGCGGCGCGATCGAGCGCCTCGGGGACGAGGTGGAGCTTGCGGTCGGGCGTCCCCGGCTGGACGTCGACGAACAGCACCGGGCGATCGGTCGGCCCGGGCACGCGCGCGACGCCGTCGGCGTCGAGCTGGGCGCGCAGCTCGGCGCCGTGCGGGCTCGCGGCGAAGATCGACGCGACCAGCTCGTCCTCGGTCATCGCGTCGCCGGGCCGCACCAGGTCCATCCGGCGCAGCAGCTCGCCGAACAGCTCGAGGTTGCTGCGCGCCTGCCCCGGCGCGCGCGCCACCGGGCGGCTGTCGTACATCCGCATCGCGCCGTAGCCGCGGCGCAGCTCGCGGTGCTCGAGGAACGCCGTCGCCGGCAGGATCACGTCCGCGAGGCGCGCGGTGTCGGTCATCACCTGCTCGTGGACGACGACGAACACGTCGTCGCGCGCCAGGCCGTCGCGGACCGCGACCTGGTTGGGCGCGGTCGCCGCCGGGTTGCAGTTGTAGACGAACACCGCCTCGATCCGCGGGTCGCGCGCGCCGGCGAGCGCGCGCCCGAGCTGGCTCATGTTGATCGTGCGCGTCGGCGCGGGCGGCGCGCCGATCGCCGCCTCGGAGCTCACGGTCCACGGCGCGTCGCCGTTGGACATCGTGTGGCCGCCGCCGCGGACGCCGTGCTTGCCCGCGACCACCGGCAGCGCGAGCACCGCCGCCGCCGCGCTGCCGCCGTTGCGGTTGCGCTCGAGCCCCCAGCCGCACCGGATCACCGCGGGCGACGCGGCCGCGTACAGCGCGACGAACCGCTCGAGGTCCGCGACGGCGACGCCGGCCTCGCGCGCCGCGGCGTCGAGCGACCACCGCGCGGCGCGCCGGCGCAGCTCGTCGACCTCGGCGGCGTGGGCGGCGAGGAACGCCTCGTCGGCCAGGCCGCGCTCGAACAGCGCGTGGATCAGCGCGAGCGCCACGGGCAGGTCGGTGCCCGGGCGCACCGCCAGGTGCAGGTCGGCCCGGCGCGCCAGCGGCGTGCGGCGCGGGTCGACGACGATCAGCTTCGCGCCCGCCTCGCGCGCGCGGTCGATGATCGGCACGAGGTGGATGCTCGTCGCGTTGGGGTTCACGCCCCACAGCACGATCAGCTTGCTGTGGACGTAGTCCTCGAGCGCGACGCCGGGGACGACGCCGTAGATCCCACGCGCCGCGGCCGTCGTCGCCGCCGCGCAGAACGTGCGGTCGAGGTTCGACGCGCCGAGCCGGCGGAAGAACCGCGTCGCCAGCGCGCCCTCGCTGAGCCAGCCGTTGGAGCCGCCGTAGTGGTAGGGCAGGATCGCCTCGGCGCCGCTGCGCGCGACGATCGCCTTCAGCCGCGCGGTGACGAGGTCGAGCGCCTCGTCCCAGCTCGCCGCGCGGTAGCGCCCGCTGCCCTTGGCGCCGTCACGCACCAGGGGCGTCGTCAGCCGCGTCTCGCCGTACAGGTGATCGGCGATCTTGCGGACCTTGCCGCAGATGAAGCCGTCGGTGATCGGCGTGAGCGTGCCGCCGTTCACCTCGCGGACGCGGCCGTCCTCGACGGTGACCTCGAGGCTGCACAGGTCGGGACAGTCGAGCGGGCACGCGCTGCGCAGCGTCTGCACGGTCATGCCGGCAGTATGCCCGCACTACCAGGGCGAGGCGACGCCCACGACCATGCCAGCGGCCCCCTCGGGCGTGCCGATCACCGGGGCCAGCCGGCCGACCTTGGGCACGTCCATGTTGCGCGTCAGGTACGCGCCGGCGAACAGCCCCGCGGTCATCCCGGCGAGCGCGAAGTGCGCGGTGCGCTCGCTCGACGGCTCGGCGACGTCGCGGGCGTCGTCGATCGCGGCCTGGATCGACACCGCGATGCCCATGCCGGCGAGCCCGGCGAGGTCGATCAGCGCGACGTGGCCGCGGCTGAGCTCGGCGTTGCGGCCGATCAGCACGCCGGACACGACGCCGAGGTTGAGCCCGCCGAGGACGAGCGCCTGGCTGACCCGCCCTTTGCCCTCGAACACGACCGTCATCAGCCCGCCGCCGATCGCGCCCCACAGCGCGCCGCTGTTGAGCAGCGCGGCGTCGCCGGCGTCGAACCGGAACCGCTCGGCGGTGAGCGCGGCGACCGTCGCGCCCGCGGTCATCCCGGCGACCGTCACCTGGCCGATCGCGTTGCCCTGGCCCTCCTCGTCGAGGAACAGGCTCGAGACGAGCCCGGCCTCGACCGCGCCGACCAGCCCACCGGTGATGATGTACGAGCTGGTGCCGACGCTGACGTCGTCGGGGACGCCGTACAGCCCGCCGAGCACGCCGAGCCCGGCGCCGCCGAAGAACGCGAAGAACCCGGCGCTCTGCTCGTCGAGCACGCCGAACGCGACGCTGCCGACCGCGGCGCCCGCGAACCCGGCGCCGACGATGAGCTGGCGCCGCCCCGAGGCGGGCTGGCGCGGCAGGCGGATCGCCAGGTCGAGCGCCTGATCGGCGACGACCTCGACCTGGCGCGTGTCGGTGACGCGCCCCGGGGCCTCGACCGAGACGTCGTAGGTGCCGCGCGCGAGCTCGTCGTCGAACCGACCGATGCCGACGAGCCGCTGGTCGACGAAGATCCGCGCGTCGCCCGGGACCGCGGTGACGCTGAGCCGGCCGCGCTTCGGCGTCAGGGGCAGGTAGAGGCTGTAGGGCTTGCCGATCGCCACCTCGATCTCGCGCTCGACGACCTCGTAGCCCGGCAGCTCGACCGTCATCGTGTACGTCCCGGCGGTGACCGGGAACGGCTCGCCGTCGGCGCGCCCGGCGTTGCGGCGGACGCCCAGCTCGTCGGTCAGCCACACGGAGGCGCGCGACGGGTTGGTCGCGACCTGCAGGCTCGCCGGGAGCTTGCGGAGCACCTGGGCGCGCGCCGCCATCGACCGGCGCAGCTCGGCGGCGTTCTGCTCGGCGTCGGGGACCTCGCGGACGTAGCGCTCGAGGTAGGCGATCGCCTGCTCGAACTGCAGCAGGCGCTCGTACGCCTGGGCGATGTTCTTGAGCGTGCGGTGGTGCGGGACGAGGCAGTACGAGGCCGCGAACTCGCGGATGGCCGCGTGGTAGTCGCCGCGCTCGTCGTAGAGCACCTGGGCGCGCGCGTAGTGGTCGAACGCGCGCCCCTGCAGGTCGTCGGCGGAGAGCTCGGGGCGGACCGGGCAGTCGTCGATCTCGAGCGCGAGCGCGCGCTTGCCGATGAAGCCGGTGTCCGACTCCGCGTCGTCGTCCGCGTCGTCGTCCGCGTCGTCGTCCGCGTCGTCGTCCGCGTCGTCGTCCGCGTCGTCGTCCGCGTCGTCGTCCGCGGCCGGCGCGGCCGGCGCGGCCGGCGCGGCCGGCGCGGCCTCGCCCGTGTCCGGCGCGGGCATCCCGGGCGCGGGCTGGGCGTGGGCGTACCGGGCCGCCGGCGCGGCGACGATCGTGACGGCGAGCAGCGCGGCGAGCAGCGCCCGCATCATCGCGGTCCGGGAGCTCCGGGCGCTCCGGGCGCTCCGGGAGCCTGCGGTCTGGGCTTGAACGGGTTGTCCTCGAGATCGCCGCTGCCGCCGCCGCCCGTCCCGGCCGACGTGCCCGCGCTGGTCCCGGCCGACGTCCCGCCGCCCGTCCCCGCGGCCGTCCCGCCGCCGGTCCCCGCGCGCTTGATCACCTTCTTCTGCTGTCCGGCCTTGGTCTTCGTCATCCGCACGCGGACCGGGTCGTCGGCCGAGTCGTGGGTGCGGTCGACCAGCGGCCGGATGACGACGCGGCCGTCGTCGTGCTTGTCGAGCACCGCGATCAGCTCGATCTTCTCGCTGTCGAGCTGCGCCGCGTACGCCAGCGGCGTGCGGCCGAGCTCGCGATCGCCCTCGTACAGCATCGCGCCCGACGGCGTCGTGTCGATCCAGATCGTGACGACCTCGACCTTGGGCTGCGGCGGCGCCGCGTCGATCGCCATCGCCGGCGCCGCGTCGATCACCATCGCGGCGACGCCGGCGTCGATCGGGCCCTTGCCCGGCTGCTCGCTGCTGCCCATCGTCAGCGACACGGTGATCACCACCGCCGCGACGATGATCGACAGCCCGGCCACCCACGCCAGCCCGCGCAGCCCGCCGCGCGCGGCGGGGCGGCGCGGCGCGACGATCCGCCGGCGGTGCGTCGATCGCAGCGGGTCCTCGAGCAGCGCGGTCAGGTCCGCGAGCAGCTCGTCGGTCGACTGGTAGCGGCGGTCCTTGTCCTTGTCGATCGCGCGCAGGACGATCGCCTCGAACTCCTCGGACAGCTCGGGGCGGATCTGGCGCGGCCGCACCGGCTCGTCGTTGAGCACCTGCGAGATCACGCTCAGGTAGTTCGTGCCGCTGAACGGCACGCGGCCGGTGGCGAGCTCGTACATGATCACGCCGAGCGCGTAGATGTCGATCCGGGCATCGAGCGCGTCGTCGCCGCGCGCCTGCTCCGGCGACATGTACAGCGGCGTGCCGAGCACCATGCCGGTCTGGGTCAGCCGCGGCGAGTCCTCGCCCTCGCCGGTGTTGCGCAGCGACTTCGAGATGCCGAAGTCCACGACCTTGACGAAGTCCTTCTCCTTGCGGCGGAGCAGGAACACGTTCTCCGGCTTGACGTCGCGGTGGACGACGCCCTTGGCGTGCGCGGCGCCGAGCGCCGAGGCGATCTGGTGGGCGATCTGGAGGATCCGCGGCTCCGGCAGGTGGCCCTCGCGCGCCAGGCACTCGGCCAGCGACTCGCCCTCGAGGAACTCCATCACGACGAACGTCCGGCCGTCGGACGTCTGGCCGAAGTCGGTGATGTCGATGATGTGCTCGTGGCCGATCGACGAGGCGAGCCGCGCCTCCTGCTCGAGCCGCGCCACGACCTGCTCCTTCTTGGCGTACTTGTCGAGCAGGACCTTGACCGCGACGCGCTTGCCGATCAGCGTGTGCGTCGCCTCGTAGACCGCGCCCATGCCGCCCTGGCCGATCTTCTTGGTGATCTGGTAGCGGCCGAGCAGCGTCGTGTTGAGCAGGTAGTCGCCCTCGACGTCGCCGCCGGTGGCGCGGACGTCGGGCTCGGTGTGCGAGTGATCGCCCGCGTGATCCGCGCTGGCCTTCATCGCCATCGCGGTGTCGGCGGCGCCCATCACGACCGAGTCGCCCGCGCCGTCCGAAGCCCGGACGACCACGCGGCCCGGCGTGAGCGCGGGCGTGCGCGCCACCCCGGGGCTGGACCCCGAGGGCGAGGTGCGCCCGTCGTCTCCCGGTCCGTCGGTCATCGGCTTGGCTCCGACGATGGTAGGCCCCCCCCCTACCCCTGTCAAACCCCGCTCCCCGACGACGCTCGTGAAGATCACGTGAGGCCCGCGCGCGCGATGAACCCACATCTGCCCACGCCGCTCGGGTAAGCTGGCGGCTGATGGCCGTCGACGATGATCTGCGCGTGACCGACGCGATCGTGATCCCCGCGACCGAGCTGACCTGGCAGTTCGCGCGCTCGGGCGGGTCCGGCGGCCAGAACGTCAACAAGGTCGAGTCGAAGGCCGAGCTGCGGTGGACGCCGGGCGGCTCGCGGGCCCTCGCCGGGCTCGACGACGACACCCGGGCGTGGGTCCTGTCACGCCTCGCCCCGAAGCTGACCAAGGACGGCGAGCTGATCGTCATCTCGACGCTCACCCGTGACCAGATCCGCAACCGCGGCGACGCCGCGCTCAAGCTGATCAGCATCGTGCTGGCGGCGCTCGCGCGACCCAAGAAGCGCCGGGCGACGAAGCCGTCGCGCCGCGCCAACCAGCGCCGGATCGCGGAGAAGAAGAAGCGCGGCGAGATCAAGCGGACGCGCAGCGGCCGCGACGACTGACGTTTGCCACATCGATCCGTTCCGCGCCGGCCACCCGCAGGACATGGCAGCAAGACCTCCCGTGAGCGTGAGCGGCGGAGCGTGGCGAGCGGTCACCCTGGGCGTGCTGATGACGGGCCTCGCGGCGTGCGACGACGCGCCCGTCGCCGACCCGCAGACCTACTGCGAGGGCTCGGCGATCGCCGAGAACGTCGCGCCCGGTCCGCTCGTCGACGTCGTCGTCGTCGTGTCGGACGCGGCGTCGATGGCGCCGTACCGCGAGCCGCTGCTCGCGCACCTCGCCGCGCTCGGCGCGGCGGCGGACACGCTCGGCACCGGGCCGCTGCTCCACCTCGCCGTCGTCGGCGACGACAGCGGCCGGTTCACGACGACCCCGCAGGTCGAGGGCTGCGCGCCGCCCGACGACGACTTCGCCGCGTCGTACGAGCAGCCGTGGTTCCGGTGCGACGACGGCGAGCGTTGCCCCGAGCGGAACTTCGAGGGCGACCTCGCCGAGGTCGTGCCGTGCCTCGGCGCGGTGCCGGCGACCGGCGACGCGCCGGTGGCGCTGCTAGACCGGCTCGACCGCGCGCTCGGCGACGACAACCCGGCCGCGGCCACGTTCCTGCGGCCCGACGCGGCGCTGGTCGTGATCGTGATCTCCGCCGACGACGACGCCTCGACGGAGGCCCCCGCGGCCTACGCCGAGCGGCTGCGCGCGACCCGCGCGGGCGCCGCCCCGGTGTACGCAGCGATCGTCGGGCCAAAGGACGCGCCGCGGCTCGACGCGCTCCGCGCGGCGTTCGAGGGTTCCTCCCGCGACGAGATCTCCGGCGGCGCGTGGGACGGCCCCGTCCAGGCGCTCGAGGCGACCACGAAGTCGGACCTGCTGCTCGCCGGGTGCCTGCCGGTCGGCGCCGTGCTCGACCTCGACATCGCGACGCCGGGCCTGCAGCACGACTGCGTCGCGACCGAGGTCGACGCGCAGACCGGCGTCGAGGGTGCGGTGATCCCGCCGTGCGAGCTCGCGCCCGACGGCCGGCCGGCGGCGACGACCCCGCTGCCGTGCTTCCGCCTGCGCGAGCCCGTCGAGTGGGAGCGCAGCGTCGGCTGCGAGCACATGGCGATCATCGAGCGCGCGCAGTGGCCCCACCCGCGGGGCCAGGTCCACTGCGCGTGCGAGCCCTAGCTACGCCCGCTTGCGGCGGCGCGGCGCGGCCTTGTCGGCCTCGTCGTAGACCTTGAGCTCGGACTCGGCGGTGGTCTGGACCGCCTCGAGGTACAGCGACAGCAGGCCGACGTGGTCGCCGCGGAGCGCCTCGTAGTAGCGCTGCCGATCGATCGAGTGGATGATCGCGATCGGGTAGCCGGCCTCCTCGAACATCATGTTGCACACGATGCGCGCGGTGCGGCCGGTCTCCTTCGCCCACGGGAAGATCTGCATCAGCTTGAAGTGCAGCGTCGCGGCGCGCTCGAACACGTGGAGCTGGCGCGTCGCCGGCTCCTCGATCCACTCGCCGAGCTTGCGCATCGCGAGCTGGATCTTCTCGGGCGGCGCGATGTCGTGGTAGTAGAGCCGGTGCAGCGGGTTCTCCTTGCGGTACGGCAGGCCCTTGGCCTTCTCGTCCGGTGAGAGCATCCCGTAGAGGTCGCGCACCGTGTCGAGCTTGAGCGGCTTCTTCTTGTTGCCCGCCCACTCCGACGCGGTGTTGCACGCGTCGTTGAACCGCTTGATCTCCTCGTAGGCCGGGATCAGCGACGGATCGCTGATGATGCTCGGATCGATCGCGGCCTTGATCTCGCTGTAGCTGAGCACCTCGCCCTCGAGCGCGGCGTCGTGGTGGATCAGCGAGATCCGAAGGCGCAGCGCGAACTCGTTCCGGAGCGAAGGAGCGATTCCCGTCGAACGCGCGCGCCACTGCTGCACGACCCGCTCGACCTCGACATAGCGAGCATCGATGTCTTCGGTTTCCTTGTACCTAAGCACGCGTTCTTCCTATGGTTTCAGATCTTGAACAGCCCGCGCATACTAGCCAACGCGTTCTCACTCGTCAAGGAACCGATTCCGCCACACATGAACATAGGAACAGGCGTGCAGGTGTTCAACTATCTAGAAATGTTGAAAAGTTGCCCCGCGCCACGCCACCTTCTTAATGGGAACGGCGGCACACGTGACTGCCTTCCTCCATAGATCCGTGCTGATGGACGAGGTGCTGGAGCACCTCGAGCCCCGGCCGGGACGCGTCTATGTGGACGGAACTCTTGGCGGAGCGGGCCACTCCCGGGAGATCCTGGAGCGCTCCGCGCCGAACGGCCGGCTGATCGGCATCGACCGCGATCCGGACGCGCTGGCCGCCGCCCGGGAGCAGCTCGCCCCCTACGGTGACCGCGCGGTCACCGTCCACGGCAACTTCGGCGATGTCGCCGAGATCCTGGCCGGGCTCGGGATCGCCCAGATCGACGGCCTGCTGCTCGACCTCGGCGTGTCCTCGCCCCAGCTCGACCGCGCCGAGCGCGGATTCTCGTTCAGCAAGGCCGGCCCGCTCGACATGCGGATGGACCCGACCCGCGGGCCGACCGCGCTCGACCTGCTGCGCGACCTCACCGCGGACGACCTCGCCGAGATCATCCGCGACTACGGAGAGGAGCGACACGCGAAGAAGGTCGCGCGGCTGATCAAGGAGGCGGTGAAGGCCGATCGCGTCGCGACGACGCTCGACCTCGCCGCGATCGTCGCGAGCGCGATCCCCGCGGCCGAGCAGCGCAAGTCGCGCATCCACCCCGCGACGCGCACGTTCCAGGCGCTGCGGATCGCGGTCAACCGCGAGCTCGACGAGCTCGAGCGGTTCCTCGCGGTGTTCCCGTCGCTGCTCGCGCCCGGCGGGCGGTGCGTGATCATCAGCTTCCACTCGCTCGAGGACCGCCTCGTCAAGCAGCGGTTCCGCGACCTGGCGTGGTCGTCGTCGCTGCCTCCGCGGCTCGCCGTCGAGGCGGGCGAGCGCGTCGCCCCCGTGTGCACGCCCGTCGCGCGCAAGGCGGTGTTCGCCGGCGACGACGAGGCCGACGCCAACCCCCGCGCCCGCTCCGCGCGCCTGCGCGCGTGCGAGCGCACCGCCGCGCCGGACGTCCCGGCGCACACCCACCCGACGACCCGGACGGCACGATGACCCACCCCGACGCCGACGCGCCTCGCCGCAGCCTGTCCCGCACCTACCACCTGCTGCGGTCGGCGTGGGCGCCCGCGCCCGGCGTCGCCAACGCGATCGTGATCATGGTGCTGATCGCGTCGGTGGCGACGTCACTGGCGATCGCCCACGTCGGCAAGCGCCACGACGTCGTGCGGCTCGGCTACGAGCTGTCGCGCGAGACCGACCGGCTCGAGCGGCTGCGCGAGCGCCACCGCGCGCTCGGCGTCGAGCTCGCGACGCTGACCCACCCCGAGCGGCTGCGCGAGCTGGCGACGCGCCTGGGGATGGTGCCGGCGCCGGCCGACCAGATCCGCGTCGTGCCGGCGTCGCGCGCGATGGCCGCCGCGCCCGAGGAGCGGCCGTGAGGCCCGCGCGCGCGGGGACGTCGGCGCCGGGCGCCGCGGGCCGCGGCGGCATGGCCGGCGTGTCGCGCACGGTCAAGGCGCGCGCCTACGTCGCGACCGCGCTGGTGACGATGTTGCTCGCGGGCGTCGGGTGGAAGGCGTGGGCGCTGCAGGTCGAGGACGCCGCGAAGTTCCGCGCCCGCGCGCTGCGCCAGCACGTCCACACCGTCGAGATCCCGGCGCCGCGCGGCGCGATCGAGGACCGCCGCGGCCGCCCGCTCGCGGTGTCCGCCGACGCCGAGTCGATCTACGTCAACCCGGGCGCCGTCGTCGACGTGGTCGCGACCGCGGCGCGGCTGTCCGAGCTGGTCGGCGTCGACGCCGCGGTGCTCGAGGCGCGACTGTCGTCGCGCAAGCACTTCGCGTGGGTCGCGCGCCACGTCACGCCCGAGCAGGCCGCGGCGGTGCGCGCGGCCAAGCTGCCCGGCGTCGAGCTCACGACCGAGCCGCGGCGGTGGTACCCGGGCCGGACCTCGGGCGGGCCGCTGATCGGGTTCTCCGGCATCGACGGCAACGGCCTCGACGGGCTCGAGCTGCGGTTCGACAAGCTGCTCACCGGCGAGCGCGCGACGTTCGCGGCGCTGCGCGACGCGCGCGGCAAGACGGCCGCGGCGGAGGGCGTGGTCGACGCCGTGCCCGGCGCGACCGTGACGCTGACGATCGACCGCGCGATCCAGAGCGTCGCCGACGAGGCGCTCGCGACGGCGATCGAGACCCACGACGCGGTCAGCGGCGTCGTGATCGTCCTCGACGTCAAGACCGGCGCGGTGCTGGCGATGGCGAGCCAGCCGACCTACGACCCCAACGAGCCGGGGGACGCGGTCGAGCGCGAGGCGCGCAACCGCGCGGTCACCGACGTCTACGAGATCGGCTCGATCATGAAGGTGTTCACCGTCGCGGCCGCGCTCGACGCCGGCGTCGTCCGCCCCGACGAGTGGTGGGACGTCGAGGGCGGCTCGTGGCGGTTCGCCGGCAAGGCGATCCGCGACACCCACCACGACGAGGTGCTGACGACGAGCGGGATCATCAAGCGGTCGTCGAACGTCGGCATCGTCAAGGTCGGGATCCGGGTCGGACGCGAGCGGCTGTACGAGGCGCTCAAGCGCTACGGGTTCGGCGCGCGCACCGGGATCGAGCTGCCGCACGAGGAGCCGGGCACGGTGCGCGACGGCGCGAAGTGGCGCGACATCGAGCTGGCCACGATCACGTTCGGCTACGGCCTGACCGTGACGCCGCTGCAGGTCGCGGCGGCGATGGCGGCGATCGGCAACGGCGGCCAGTGGGTCACGCCCCACGTCGTCGAGCGCGTCGTCGACCCCGCGGGCGAGGTGATCTACCAGCCGACGATCGAGACGCGCCAGATCATGGAGCCGCGCACGGCGGCGGCGCTGCTGCCGATGCTCGCGTCCGTGTTCGAGAAGAACTCGGGCCCGGGCAAGTACGACGGCGGCACCGCGGCGAAGGTCGTGATCGACGGGTTCCGCGCCGGCGGCAAGACCGCGACCGCGCACAAGCTCGACCCCGCGACCAAGCGCTACGCCGAGAAGCTCTACCTGTCGTCGTTCGCCGGGCTCGCGCCGATCGACGATCCGCGGATCGCGGTGGTCGTGGTGATCGACGAGCCGCGCGGCAAGGACTACTTCGGCGGCAAGGTCGCCGGGCCGGCGTTCGCGACGGTCGTGAGCGAGACGCTCAAGTACCTCGGCGTGCCGGGCGAGAAGACGCCCGCGCCCGACGCGAAGGCCGACGCGAAGGCCGACGCGAAGGCCGACGCGAAGGCCGGCGCGAAGGCGAAGCCGGACAAGGGCAGGGCCGACGACGGCCGCGACGGCGATGGCGTCGTGCTGCCGATGCTCGACGAGGCGCCGTCGGACGTCCCCGACTTCCGCGGGATGAGCATCGCGCGCGCGCTGCGCGAGGCGCGCGCCGCCGGCGTCGTGATCGACGTGGTCGGCTCGGGCCGCGCGGTGGCGCAGGAGCGGATCGGCGACGGCGCGGTGCGAGTGACGTTCGCGCCGGACGGGCCGCTCCCGCTGGCCAACCCCTCGGATTCCGAGGAGAAACCGCGATGATCCGACGCGGGTCGCCGGCTTGCCACCGGGATGGAAATCGGGGAGTCTGCGCGTTCTTCACGGCCCCATGAAGCTCTCCACGTTGATCGAAGGTCTCGACGGTGCGCGCCTGGTCGTCCCCAGCGGCGGCGACGCGAGCGTCGCGGTGCGCGCGGTGCGCGACGACTCGCGCAAGGTCGAGCCGGGCGACGTGTTCGTCGCGGTGCGCGGGCTGACCTCGGACGGCCACGCGTTCGTCGCCGCGGCGATCGACCGCGGCGCCGCCGCGATCGTCGTCGAGCGCGAGCAGCCCGGCGTGCGCGTGCCGCAGGTGATCGTGCCGGTCGGCGCGCGCGCGCTCGGCGTGCTCGTCGGCCGCGCGCTCGGCGCGCCCGCGGCGCGGCTGGCGCTCGTCGGCGTCACCGGGACCAACGGCAAGACCACCAGCTCGTACCTGATCGAGAGCCTGCTGACCGCGGCCGGGTTCGCGCCCGGCGTGATCGGCACGGTGAGCTACCGCTGGGGCGGGCAGACCCACGACGCGCCGTACACCACGCCGACGCCGCAGGTGCTGCACGAGACGTTCGCGCAGATGGCGGACGCCGGCTGCACCCACGCGGTGATGGAGGTGTCGTCCGCGGCGCTGGCGATGGACCGGCTCGCCGGCGTCGCGTTCCGCGTCGCCGCGTTCACCAACCTCACCCAGGATCACCTCGACGTCCACGGGTCGATGGAGGCGTACCGCGACGCCAAGCGCCGGCTGTTCCACGACCACCTCGCCACCGGCGGCGTCGCGGTCGTCAACGTCGACGACCCCGAGGGCGCCGGGATGGCGCTGGCCGCCCGCGGTCACCGCGTGCTGCGCGTCTCGGTGCAGGCGGATCTGGACGCGGAGATCCGCGTCGTGTCGTACACCTCGACCGTCGACGGCATCCACGCGTGGCTCTCGACGCCGCGCGGCGAGCTCGAGGTGTCGTCGCGCCCGCTGCTCGGCGCGTACAACGTCGCGAACATCGCGCTCGTCGTCGGGATCGGCGAGGCGCTCGGGCTGCCGCACGAGGTGATCGCGCGCGGGATCGCGGCGCTGCCGGGCGTGCCGGGCCGGGTCGAGCGCGTGCCCAACGACGCCGGGCTCGACCTGCTCGTCGACTACGCCCACACCCCCGACGCGCTCGAGAACGTGCTCGCCGCGCTGCGCCCGCTGACGAAGCGCCGGCTGATCTGCGTGTTCGGCTGCGGCGGCGACCGCGACCCGACCAAGCGCCCGAAGATGGGCGCCGCGGTCGCGCGCCTCGCCGACCTCGCCGTCGTCACCAGCGACAACCCGCGCACCGAGGACCCGCGCGCGATCCTCGACATGATCCTGCCGGCGGTGCCGTCGCCGTTCTTCGTCGACCCCGACCGCCGCACCGCGATCCGCGCCGCGGTCGCCGAGGCCGTGCCCGGCGACATCGTCGTGATCGCCGGCAAGGGCCACGAGGACTACCAGATCCTCGGCAAGACCAAGATCCACTTCGACGACCGCGAGGAGGCGGCCGCGGCCGCGGCGCTGCGCCCGCGGTTCCACGTCGACCGGATCGCCGCCGGCGTCGACGGCACGGTGCGCGGCAACCCGGGCGCCGACACGGTGACGTGCGCGCGCGTCGTGATCGACAGCCGCGGCGTCGCGCCAGGCGACCTCTACGTCGCGATCCGCGGCGAGCGGTTCGACGGCCACGACTTCGTCGGCGACGCGCTCGGCCGCGGCGCCGCCGCGGTGATGGTCGAGCGCGGCCGCGCCGGCGCCTCGCCGGTCGCGATCGAGGTCGGCGACACGCGGACCGCGCTCGGCGACCTCGCGCGCGGCCACCGCCGCCGCTGGGCCGAGCAGGCGCCCGAGGCGCGCGTCGTCGCGATCACCGGCTCCTCGGGCAAGACCACGACCAAGGACCTCACCCGCGCCGCGCTCGGCCACGTCGCCGCGACCCACGCCGCGACCGGCTCGCTCAACAACGAGACCGGCGTGCCGCTGACCGTGCTCGGGCTGCGCGCGCACCACCGGTTCGCCGTGATCGAGATGGGCATGCGCGGCGCCGGCCAGATCGACTACCTCGCACGGATGGTCGAGCCCGACGTCGCCGTCGTCGTCAACGCCGGCACCGCCCACCTCGAGCTGCTGGGCTCGACCGACGCGATCGCCGACGCCAAGGCGGAGATCTGGGGCCACGCGCCGAAAGTCGCGATCGCCCCCGCTGACGACCCGCGCCTGCTCGACCGCGCGCGCCGCCTCGCGCCGGGCGCGCGCCTGGTCACGTTCGGCGAGGCGCCGGACGCGGACGTCCGGCTCGCCGGCTACCGCGCGATCGGCCCCGACGGCGCCGACCTCGACCTCGTCGTCCACGGCGAGGCGCGCGCGCTGCGCCTGCCGCTGGTCGGCCGCCACAACGCGATCGACGCCACCGCCGCGCTCGCCGCCGCGCTCGCCGCCGGCGCGCCGCTCGACGGCGCGCTCGCCGGGCTGGCCCGCGCGCGCCCCTCGCACATGCGCAGCGAGGTGGTCGAGCTCGGCGGCCGCCGCGTGATCGTCGACTGCTACAACGCCAACCCGGGCTCGATGGCCGCGGCGCTGCGCACGCTTTCCGAGCTGTCCGGCGGACCGGACGACGTCGGCCGGGCGCGCGCGCTCGCCGTCGTCGGCGACATGCTCGAGCTCGGCGACGCGTCCGAGGCCGCGCACCGCGAGGTCGGCGCGCTCGCCGCGTCGCTCGGGCTGCCGGTCGTCGCGCTCGGGCGGTGGAAGGACGCGGTGTGCGCCGCGACCGGCCAGCCCACGCTGGCGTGGGCGACCGACGATCCGGCGATCGCGGCGCGCCAGGCGCTCGCGGCGACCGAGCCGGGCGACTGGATCCTCGTCAAGGCGTCGCGCGGCATGCGCCTCGAGCGCGTGATCGACGCGATGCGGGAGGCGGCTGCCTAGATGCTGTTCTGGCTGTTCCACGAGGTCCTCGCCGACCACCTGTCGTGGCTGCGGGTGTTCCGTTACCCGTCGACGCGCATCCTGGCCGCGGCGATCACGGCGCTGCTCCTGTCGTTCCTGATCGGGCCGTGGTTCATCGAGCGCCTCAAGTCGCGCCAGATCGGCCAGCAGATCCGCGACGACGGGCCCAAGACCCACAAGAAGAAGGCGGGCACGCCGACGATGGGCGGCTCGCTGATCCTGTTCTGCCTGGTCGTGTCGACGCTGCTGTGGTGCGACCTGAGCAACCAGCTCGTCCTGCTCGCGCTGTTCGTCACGGTCGTGTTCGGCGCGATCGGCTTCGCCGACGACTACGCCAAGGTCACCAAGAAGAACACCAAGGGCGTCTCGGGCAAGGTGCGCCTGATGATCGAGTTCGCCGTCGCCGCCGCCGCGATGTCGTACCTGTTCTACGGCGACGTGTGGCCGTCCGAGCTCGCGCTGCGCGTCCAGCTCCCGTTCACCAACTTCTACGAGGACAGCTTCGAGCTGCCGGCGTGGCTCTACGTGTGCTTCGGCGCGCTCGTCGTCGTCGGCACCGCCAACGCGGTCAACCTCACCGACGGCCTCGACGGCCTCGCGATCGGCCCGTCGATCATGAACGCCGGCACGTTCCTGATCTTCGCCTACATCGCCGGCGTCGAGACGGTGATCGTGACGCAGGAGGGCCCGCAGAACCTCGCGGCATACCTCCACATCGCGCACCTGCCGGGCACGACCGAGCTGGCGATCTTCTGCGCCGGGCTGTTCGGGGCCGGGATCGGGTTCCTCTGGTACAACACGTACCCGGCGCAGGTGTTCATGGGCGACGTCGGGTCGCTGTCGCTCGGCGGCGCGATCGGCATGCTCGCGGTGCTGACGAAGAACGAGCTGGTGCTGCTGGTCGTCGGCGGGCTGTTCGTGATCGAGGCGCTGTCGGTGATCATCCAGGTCGGATCGTTCAAGACGCGCGGCAAGCGGGTGTTCCGCATGGCGCCGATCCACCACCACTACGAGCTGAAGGGGTGGGACGAGCCGAAGATCATCGTCAGGTTCTGGCTGATCTCGGCCCTGCTCGCCCTGATGGCGCTCGGGACGTTGAAGCTGCGATGACCATGAACCTGGACGGCCGCAAGGTCGTCGTCGTCGGCCTCGCCCTCACCGGCGTGGCGCTCGCCAAGTTCCTCGCCCGGCGCGGCGCCCGCGTCGTCGTCACCGACGGCAAGCCCGCCGCCGCGCTCGCCGAGCGGATGAAGCTGCTCGACGGCCTGGGCATCACCTGGGAGCTCGGTGGCCACGACGTCGCGACGTTCACCTCGGCCGACCTGGTCGTGCTGTCGCCGGGCGTGCCCGACCTGCCCGAGATGAAAGCGGCGCGCGCCGCGGGGGTCGAGGTCATCGCCGAGATCGAGCTGGCGTACCGGTTCCTCGTGCCCGGGACCGAGCTGATCGCGATCACCGGGACCAACGGCAAGTCAACGACGACCGCGCTGGCCGGCGCGCTGTGCGCGGCGTCCGGCCGGCCCAGCTTCTGCGGCGGCAACCTCGGCAACATGCCGCTGATCGACGCGGTCGATCACCCCGCGAACGTCCCCGGCGGCCTGATCGTCGCGGAGGTCGCGGCGTTCATGCTGGAGCACTGTTCATCGTTTCGCCCAAAAGTTGGCGTTCTCACCAACATCACCGAGGATCATCTCGATCGTTTCGGAACCATGCAGGTCTACGCCGAGATGAAGGGTCGCGTCTGGGCCTGGCAGGGCCCGGGTGACGTCGCGATCGCGAACGCGGCGGACCCGTGGGTCGTGCAGCAGGCGCAGCACGTGCCCGGCGCGCGGTGCTGGTTCGACTCGCGCCCCGGCGCGAGCCCCGACCGCGGCGCGTTCGTCTCGGAGGACCGCAAGCAGCTCGTGCTGCGCGGCGTCCCCGGCGCCGACGCCGAGGAGCGCTACCCGGTCGACGATCTGGTGATCGTCGGCAACCACAACCTCGAGAACGCGATGGCCTCGTACATGGCGGCGCGCGCGGTCGGGGTGAGCGTCGACGCGGTGCGCGCCGGCGCGCGCGGCTACCGGCCGCTGCCGCACCGCATGGAGCGGGTCGGCGAGCTGCGCGACATCCTGTTCTACGACGACTCCAAGGGCACCAACGTCGCGTCGGTCGCGGCGTCGGTGCGCGGGTTCCCGCGGCCGCTGGTGCTGATCGCCGGCGGCGTCGACAAGGGCGGCACGTACCAGCCGATGCTCGAGGCGCTCGAGGGCGTGTGCAAGGGCATCGTGCTGATCGGCGCGGCGGCGCCGCTGATCCGCGCCGCGTGCGCGGAGCGCGGCGTGACCTGGCCGGTGATCGACGCGACCGACATGCACGACGCCGTCGCGCGCGCGACCGCGCTCTGCGTGCCCGGTGACGCGGTCGTGCTGTCGCCGGCGTGCGCCAGCTACGACATGTTCGACAACTTCGGGCACCGCGGCCGGGTGTTCCGCGACGCCGTGTCCGCCGTCGGCGCGACGCGGCTCGATCTGCCGGCCGGCGAGGCCGCCGAGGCGCGATGATCACCGAGCGGTTCGGCAGCGACGTCGACGCGCGCCCCGCGCCGGCGCTGGCGACCCAGGCGCCCGCGGTGGAGGTGCCGGAGCGCGCCTACGATCTGTGGCTGCTCGGCGCGGTGCTGGCGCTGCTGTCGATCGGCACGGTCGCGATCTACGCCTCGACCGCGACGTTCGCGGGGCAGCGGTTCGGCGACGCCTCGTACTTCCTCGACCGCCAGATCGTGTTCCTCGGCCTGGGCGGGTTCGCGCTGTGGTTCGGCGCGTCGTTCGACTACCGCCGGCTCTACCGGCTGACCTACCCGCTGCTGCTCGGCTCGCTCGCGCTGCTCGCGGTGACGCTGGCGATGCCGCCGCTCAACGGCGCGCGGCGGTGGATCTTCCTCGGGCCGGTGACGGTGCAGCCGGTCGAGCTGGCCAAGCTCGCGCTCGTGACCTACCTGGCCTACTCGCTCCGCCGCAAGGAGGAGAAGGTCAAGTCGTTCACCGTCGGGTTCGTCCCGCACCTCGTCGTGTGCGGCCTGATGATGGGCCTCTTGCTGCTGCAGCCGGACCTCGGCTCGTCGCTGATCCTCGGCGCGACGACGCTGACGATGCTGTTCGTCGCCGGCGCGCGCGTCTCGTACATCGTGCTGTCGGTGCTCGCCGCCGCGCCGATCGCCTACCACCTCGTCGTCGGGACGCCGTGGCGCATGCAGCGGTTCCTGGCCTACTTCAACCCCGAGGCGTTCTCGCACCAGGAGGCCTACCAGTTCCTCCAGGCGCGGCTCGCGATGGGATCGGGCGGGCTCACCGGCGTCGGCCTCGGCGAGAGCAAGCAGTCGCTCGGCTACATGCCCGAGGGCCACAACGACTTCATCATGGCGCCGATCGGCGAGGAGCTCGGGTTCGTCGGCGTCGCCGTCGTGCTCGCGCTGTTCGTGCTGCTGCTGTGGCGCGGCGTCCGCGCCGCCCTCGGCGCGCGCGACATCTTCGGCGGCTACCTCGCGTTCGGCATCACGATGATGTTCGCGCTCCAGGCGCTGCTCAACGTCGGCGTCGTCCTCGGCGTCGTCCCCAACAAGGGCATCACCCTGCCGCTCGTCAGCTACGGCGGCACCTCGCTCGTGCTCACGATGTTCCTGATCGGCCTCATCCTCAACGTCGGCCGCCGCCCCGTCTTCGGCGCCCGCGACGAGGCCGACGCCGCGATCCCGCTGATCAAGCGCAAGCGGATGCGCGTCCGCGTCGCGGTCTGAGCGCGAGCGCGTCGCGGCGCGCCGCCGCGCTCGCACGGCGAGGTGCGCCCTACGTCACCGGCGGCGCGGGCACGGTCGGCCTTCCAGGTCCGGCGACGAAGCCTTCCTCCGCCGACATCGGCGAGTCCGCATCGAACCAGAAGTGGAGCAGCTCCTCGTAGAGCTCCTCGTAGGTGCGAAGCTCACGGCGGTACATCTCCGGCGGTCCAGGGATGCGGTATGCGAACGAGACGTAGATGACGCCGTCCATGATCGTCACGTCGAGCCCAGGTCCATCGACCTCGATCGGCGCTGACTCCATCGACTCCAGCCAGCTCGTACGCGCTCTGGGGATTCGATTCCCGGGCGTCGAGGGGAGAAGCCACACGCCCATCTTCGTCACGCCCTCGTACGTGTGGACCACGCACATGAACCCGAGCGCCCGCATCCGGTCCACCAGAGCTTCCAAGGTCATTGCGGTCACAGAGTACCTCCTTCATTTGAGGATCACCACCGCCTCATAATCGTTCCAGTCAGAGAGGAACCGACTGAGTTTCTGAAAGTACTGCAAGCCCCAAGGATTGCGAATCGCAGCGACTCTACCGAGAGTGGGTTTGACTGTAATGCCATCCACAACTACCGCGTGAACCCCACGTGCCGTCCTTTGACTCACGATCGCCGGAGCGCCCCGCGCCGTGAACCCCGCCAGCATCGCTGGACTCACCCGAAGCGAGGCCGCGCGGACACCGTGCTCTTTGAGCAGTTCTACAGCCGAGTCGCCGAAGAGCCCGCCACCCGCGTCGGCCACCTTCCTGTACTTGTCGAGAATTGCGGGATCGGGCGTCTTCCCCATCGTCTCCAGCACCATTGCACATGACTCGACCATGCAATGCGGCTTCCCGCCAGGCTGGGTCCTGACGCCACGCGAGCCGTTGCGTACGAATGCGTCCGGGATGTCCGAGAGCGATGTCCCCGCAGACGCGATTGTGTCGCCCGCCCTGGATACCTTGGATGCGACGCCGGCAGCCTCGTCTGCCTTCCGCGCCCAATTCCAGACCTTCCCGCCGCCCCGGATCACCTTTCCAATAGCGAACCCCGTGACCGCGTCGATGGCTAGGCCCTTCGCCCCCTCCGTCGCCATGTCCATGTCACCGGTCATCAAGCCGCCCACCACCAGCGCCACGTCCGAGTAGCCGATGACATCGGTCATTCGGAATGACTGGTACATGACCCCCGCGATCTGCGCCACCTGGAGAGGAATACTCGCGTTGTACTCGTCCAGACTTTGCTGAACGCCCTGTGCGTCCGGCGGCATGTAGCTCTGTTGATCCTGGTAAGGATCACGCCCATCGGGATCCACGTACCGGATCGGGTTGTTGAGGCTGAACGTGTACAGTGCGGCGCGGCGTGGCTCGGCGCCTGCCGACTCTGGCGAGAACCGGTAGAGAGGGTCGACACGGTTCCAGATCATCGTCTCCGGGTCGTAGAGCCGATGGCCGTAGTCCATCCATCCCGTCAGTTCGTCGGTCTCTCGATCCTGGAATCGCCGATCGAATGAGTCCGACTGTCCCCCGAGCCGTTCGAGGACCTCGCCGAACGCCCCGTAGGAGATGCCTGCCGTCATCGTTCCGGCCGCACCAACGGCCAGGAACATGTTCCCCGTCGCGTTGTGGTGGAGATAGTTGACGGTACCGTTGCGAATTCGCGCCACTGGCGTGGCGAGGCTGATGGTCAGGTCTGTGAGCGTCGAACTGCCTTGCGCGGTGACCTGAATGTCCCCGAAGTATCGTCGCGTCTCGACGACGGCTCCACTCGACTTCCTCACGGCGAGGACACGCTTGCCATCGGCGGAGTAGTGGTAGATCTCGCGCTGAGTTCCCTTCTGCGCGATCCGGAGTCGTCCATCGCCGTCGTACCGAAGGACAACGGACTTCCCCCCCGACAATCGCTCGACGACGCTTCCAGCCTCGTCGTAGGACAGGCCGACGACTTCGTTCCCGCTCTGACGATCGATGAGCGCGTTCACGCGCTCGTGATCCTGATCGTCGTAGTCGTAGAAGACCTTCCGGCCGGTCCCTAGGGCACCCGCCGGCAGCGAGAGCGACGCCTCGAAGAGCCGCCCGCCTGGGGTGTACTCGTAGATCGCGAAGTACCCACGCCCATCTGCCGCCTGACGGATCTGACTCTGATTGTCGTAGAGATAATCGAACGACCGCAGCGACGTCCCGATGCGTTCCTCGACGTGCTTCACATCGCCCGATGCGTAGTAGTCGTGCAACTGGTGAGCAACGGGCACCAGCTGGCTGAACTGCCGCATGCGCACGCGATGCTCGCGCAGCCGCCCCAGCGAGTCATACGACCACGTCCCCACTGATGCCGGCAGCATGGTGCCGTGTCCATACACTCGCGAGATGACGAGGCCAGCAGGATTCCTTGTCTGGGTCGCGATGTTCGTCGTCGGCGTCTTCACGTCTCGCACGAGGCCGCGCCGGTCGTACGAGTATCGCGTCTCCGTTCCGTCACCATGCACCGTCTGTAGACGGCAGCCTCGATCCGTCGTGATCTGACGGTCGACGAGGTCACGGGCGCTTGCGCCGCGGGCGGCCCTTCGGCGGCGGCGGCCGGTCCTCAGCGTCGAGGCGGTGCTTGTCGCGCCAGGA
>WYBA01000025.1 GCA_011526095.1 Myxococcales bacterium
GTTCGCCGCCGCGCCGCTGCTCACGCGCGCCTCGGGCTACCGCCCCGGCGATCCCGAGATCCTCGCGCTCGCCGACGAGCTCGGGCGCGCGCCGGCGCCGCGCCGCCGCGCGTGGCCGTGGCTGCTCGCCGGCGGCGTCGCGATCGCCGCGGGCGCGTTCGCCGCGGGGATGGTCGTGCGCGGCGACGCGCCGCCGCGCGGCCCGGACGCCGGCCCCGCGCCGCTGTCGGCCGCCGACTTCCCGGCGCAGGTCGAGGTCGACCCGGCCGTGATCGAGGCGTCGCTGTGGTACCGGTCGAAGCCGGTGCTGCCGCTGCCCGCCGCGCGCGGTCGCGACGAGGCGACGCTGTTCGGCACGCGCGAGCGCGAGGTCGCCGAGGCGACCGACCCGGCCGTGCCGCTGGCGTACGCGCGCAAGGTGCTCGGCTCGGCGACGCGCAAGGAAGAGGGCGAGCGCGTGCTCGCCGCCGCGCTCGCGAAGTTCCCCGATCACGCGCCGCTGCACGTGCTGCGCGGCCAGGTCGCGGCGCGGCTCGGCCAGTGGGACGAGGCGCTCGCGGCGTACGCGCGGGCGCTCGAGCTGGCTCCGACGCTGGCCGAGGCGTACGCCAGCCGCGCCGCGCTCCACCGCCTGCACGGCCGGCTGCGCGCCGCGTTCGAGGACGTCACCGCCGGTCGAGCCCACGCGCCCGACGATCCCGCGCTGCTCGCCGAGCTGGTCGCGCTCCACGTCGCCGCCGGGCGCGGCGCCGAGGCGCGCGCCCTGGCCGAGCGCGCGCGCGACGTCGCGCCGCTCGATCCCGCGATGTGGATCGCGCTGGCCGACACCACCTCCGGCCAGGAGGCGTTCGACCTGCTCGGCCAGGCGGTGCGGCTCGATGGCGAGTCCGCCGAGGCGTTCAAGCGGCTGTGCGTGCTCGGCGTCGAGCTCGGGCGCCCCGAGGCCGAGCGCGACTGCTTCCAGGCGCGGCTGCGCGGCCGGTTCGACGATCCCGAGGTCGCGGTGGCGGAGTCGATCCGGCTCGAGCGCGCCGGCGACGTCGAGGGCGCGAGGTCGGTGCTGTGGGGGCTGCGCGGCGCCGACGACGAGGTCGCGGTGCAGCGCCGCCTCGCCGCGCTGCACGACCGGCTCGGCGACACCTGGTCCGCGCGCGAGGCGCGCGCCCGCGCGTGCGCGCTCGGCGACGCCGCGTCCTGCCCCGACGGCGGTGTCAGCGCTGTCAGCGGTGACGGCGGCGAGTGACAGCCCTGTCACCGCCGGGCCCGGGGCGCACGCGCGTCCGCGCACTTGCGCCGGCACGGCCGCTGCACAAGGCGCCGGCATGACCATGACCCACGCGCTCGTCCCCACCGACAACGTCCTGTCCGCCTCCAACGGCGGCGTGTTCAAGAGCAAGTTCCGGATGCAGCCCGGCCGGTTCGAGCTCACGCCGTCGCGCATCATCTATTACAAGAAGAGCTCGTTCTGGATGGCCTTCGGACTGATCGGCGTGCTCGTGCTGCGCGGCCAGAAGGGCACGCGCGACTTCGAGATCGAGCTGCACAAGATCGCGTCGATCGAGCGCGGCAAGCACGGCTTCAACAAGAACATCCTCGACCTCACGCTCGTCGACGGCAGCAAGCACCGCATCACGGTGGAGCGGTTCGACGAGTTCAGCGAGCGCCTGCGCGCCGAGCACGCGCGCCGCGCCACCGCGTGATCCTCGCCGCGCGCCGTCACATCGCGCCGCGCGCGGTCTCCACCCCGGCCAATCCGGAAATCACCGGGCCGGTCGGTTGACACACCCCCGACGGGCACCGGAACGTGATCGGCGTTCACTCATCCATCGAAGGGGAATCCCATGGGACTGCTCGGCAAGATGTTCGGCGGCGCGCCCGCCAAGAAGGCCTCGGACGACGTGCTCCTGCTCCACAGCATGATGCTGATGTCGAGCGCGGACGGCTTCCTCGAGGGCTCCGAGGTCGCGACGCTCGAGGGCTTCATCAACACGCTCCCCGAGTTCCGCGACGCGGACTTCGACGCGCAGATGACCGCGGCGCGCAAGCTCGCCGCCAAGTACAAGTCGCCGAAGGAGGCCGTCCAGGCGCTCGGCGAGATCTCGAGCCCGGCGGTCAAGACCAAGGCGTTCGTGCTCGCCGCCGACATCGCGATGTCGAGCGGTGACATCGACGAGGCCGAGGAGGAGCTGCTCGAGGCGATGCAGCGCGTGCTCGGCATCGACGACGCGCTCGCCAACAAGGTCGTCGAGGTCCTGGCGCTCAAGTACGCCAAGTGATGCCGACCGCCGCCGCGACCACCACCTTCCAGGCGCGCCGCGACCGCGAGCTGCGCGCCGAGCTGGCCGCCGATCGCGGCGTGCAGAAGGCCCTGGCGTACTTCGACAAGCGCGCCTCGGGCTACGGCTTCCGCCACCGGCGCGCGCTGCTCGCCGAGTCGATCCGGCTCCACCGCGGGATGGCGCCGCAGGTGGCGGAGGCGATCGACGACTGCCGCGCCGCGCTCGGCTTCGACAAGCCGATCGAGGTCTACCTGCAGCCGTCGCCCGTCTACAACGCGTTCTGCTCGAAGGGGCGCGCCGGCCCGCTCGTCGTCGGGCTGACGTCGCGGCTGCTCGACGAGTTCACGCCCGGCGAGCTGCGGTTCGTGCTCGGGCACGAGCTCGGCCACGCGCTGTTCGAGCACTACGGCATCCCGATGCCGATCACCGCGACGATCGAGGACATCGGCGGCACGCTGGTGTCGCGCGCGGTGCAGCTCAAGATGTTCGTGTGGTGCCGCGCCGCGGAGGTGTCGGCGGACCGCGCGGGCCTCTTGTGCTGCCAGGATCCCGAGGTCGGCGCGGCGGCGTTCTTCAAGATGGCCAGCGGGCTGTCGAAGGCGCAGATCAAGACCGACCTCGACGCGTTCGGCCGGCAGATCGAGTCGATCGCGTCCACGCCGAGCGCGACGATCGAGGCGCCGGGCGACGACGACACGCTCGACTGCTTCTCGACCCACCCGTACACGCCGGTGCGCGTGCGCGCGCTGCTGGCGTTCGGCCGGTCGCGCGAGTTCCACGCGGCGATCGGGCGGAGCGACGGCGCGGCCGGCGCGCACGACCTCGGCCTCGACGAGGTCGAGGCGATCGTCGAGCGCGACCTGGCGCTGATGGAGCCGTCCTACCTCGAGGAGCCTGGCGCCGACGCCGAGAAGATGCGGCGCGGGCTGTACTGCGCCGGGGTCGCGATCGCGGCGTCGCACGGCGGCGTGTCCGACGTCGAGATGTCGGCGCTGCGCGCGCTGCTCGGGGCCAAGCAGGCCCAGACGCCCGACGCCGCCGACGGCGTGGCGAAGGTGCTGACCGAGCTCGACGGCCTGCTCGCCGAGCTCGCGACCGCGCCGCTGGCGCGCCGCGCGCAGCTCGTCCAGCACCTCACCGTGATCGCCGGCGCCGACGGCCACGTCGCCGACGAGGAGTACGCGGAGATGGCGCGGATCGCCGAGGCGCTCGGCGTGCCGCAGGAGGTGATCGATCAGACCCTCCACGCCGCCGCCGCGCCGATGGACTGACCGCGCCGCGGCAGGCGTCTCGGACCTCTGCGGCTGATCGCGCTCAGCCGCAGGCGTCGCACAGGCCGCGCAGCTGGACCTCGACCTGGCGGGCGCGCACGGCGCGCGGCGCGCGCGTCCGCTTCGCGGACACCTCGACGTCGGGCAGGCACTCGACGGTGCCGCAGCCGGTGCACACGAAGTGCGGGTGCTGGTCGGCGGCGTGCGCCGCGGACACGACCTCGAACCGCCACGTGTGATCGCCGTGATCGCTGCGGCGGACGAGGCCGGCGTCGGCGAGGTCGGTGAGGTTGCGCCAGATCGTCGCGCGGTCCCAGCCGTGGCCGGCGAGGCGCTCGGCGACCTCGCCGTGCGAGCGCGGGCCGCCGCCGTCGCGCAGCAGGCCCAGCACCGCGATCCGCGCCGGCGTCGCGCGCAGCCCGGCGCCGCGCAGGGCGGCGCGCAGCTCGTCGAGATCGCGACGGGGCGGCATCGGCGTCAGCCTACGCCGGCGCGGGTGGCGGCGCAACGAGATGCAACGGCGATGCAGGTGCGGCGTGGCCGCGGGTGGTGTAGGTTCGCCGGCCGTGCTGCTGGCCGCCCTCATCCCCATCGTCGCGACGGCGCTGGGGACCGCGCTCGCCCTCGGGGCGCGGCGCTGGCTGTGGGTGTTCGAGCCGGCGCGCAGCTTCGCGCTCGCCGCCGTGACCGTGACGATCGCGGTGCACCTGGTGCCCGAGGCGATCGCGCAGGTCGGGCCGTGGGCGCTGGTCGTCGTCGCGGCAGGGCTGGTGCTGCCGAGCGCGCTGGGGCGGCTCGGCGGACGGCTGGCGCGCGGCGGCCACGCGCGGGTCGCGCTCGAGCTGAGCTACCTCGGCGTGCTCGCGCACCAGGTCGGCGACGGGCTCGGGCTCGGCGCGGTGATCGGCCCGCTGCACGCCGGCCACAGCCACTGGGACTTCCTGATCGCGATCGGCGCGCACACCGTGCCGCTCGCCGCGGTCGTCGCGTTCGGGTTCGTCGCCAGCGGCGGCCGGCGCAGCGCGGTGATGCGTGCGGTCGGGCTGGCGGCCGCGCCGCTGCTCGGGCTGGCGCTGACCCGCGCCGGCGACGCCGAGGCGACCGCCGCGGCGTCGCCGTGGCTCAACGCGGCGGTGTCGGGGCTGTTGCTGCATGTGCTGGCGCATGACCTGCCGACGGCTGCGCGGCGCAGCGCCGGGGTGCGCACGGCGGAGCTGCTCGCGGTCGTCGCCGGGATCGCGCTGCCGCTGCTGGCGGCGCACGACCACGGCGGCGCGCACGCCGAGCACGACGGCCATGGCGAGCATGGCGAGCATGGCGAGCACGCCGAGGTCGACGTGCCGGAGGCGCTGGGCGAGCTGGCGCTGGCGTCGGCGCCGGCGGTGCTGCTCGGCGTGCTCGGCGCGGCCGCGCTGAGCCAGTGGTCGCGGCGCGCGCGCCTCGCCCCGCGGTGGATCGCCGCGAGCCGTGAGGACGACGCGGCCGCGGCGGCGCGCGGCGCGGCGGTCGGGCTCCCGGTGCCGGAGTGCGCGTGCGCCGTCGCCGAGGAGGCGCACGCGGCGCGAGGACGCGGCGCCGGGCGGCGGTTCGTCACGGCGTTCCTGCTGGCGGCGCCGCAACTCGGCCTGGCGAGCGTGCTGCTCACCGGCGTGCTGCTCGGCTGGGGCATGGCGGCGGTGCGCGTGGGCGCGGCGATGGCGATGGGGTTCGCGGCGGCGATGGTGGTGAAGGCGCGGCGCGGGCACGGGCACGGGCACGGCGAGCACGGGCACGGCGAGCACGGGCACGGGCACGGGCACGGGCACGGGCACGGGGAGCACGAGCACGCGCACGGAACGCACGCGCGCTGGATCGACGACGTCGACGCGCTGCTCGCCCACGACGGCGCGTGGGTCACCGTCGGACTCGTCGTCGCGACCTACCTCGCCGTCGCGTTCCCGGGCGCCCCGCTCGCCGACTGGCCGACGTGGGCCGCGCTGCTGCTGGTGTCCGCGGCGACGCTCCCGCTGCACGTCTCCGCCACCGCCGCGACGCCGATCGCGCTGGTCGTGGTCGCCGCAGGCGCCTCGCCCGGCGTCGCGATCGCGGGCCTGCTGCTCGGCACCAGCCTCGATCTGTCGACGATGCAGCTACTGGGGCGCGAGCTCGGCGCCCGCGCCGCCGCCGCGGCCGTCGCGACCGCCGTCGGCGTCGCGTGGGGCGTCGCGCTCGCCGTCGACGCGGCCGGCCTGACGATCACCACCACCGCGGCCGGCTGGGGCGAGCGCACGATCGCGGTCGCCGCGCTCGTCGCCCTGTGCGCGATCGGCGCCGTGTCGGTCTGGCGCCACGGCCTCGCCCACGGCCTCGCCGCGCTGCGCGGCCACGACCACGGGCACGGGCCCGACGACGCGCGCGAGTATGGGCGCCACGACGGGCGCGAGCACGAGCACGAGCACGGGCACGGGCACGGGCACGGGCACGGGCACGGGCACGAGCACGGGCATGGGCATGGGCATGGGCATGGGGGCGAGCACGAGCACACGAGGACGCGCAATCGGTGAGCCCAGAGGAGGGCTCCACCTCCGCTCGTCCTGAGCTTCTCACCGACGTCGTCGGAAACTGCCGTCAGACGAACAGCCATGTTCCGCTCACCCTGAGCTGCGCCGAGCGCCAGCGAGGCGCTGGTCGAAGGGTGTTGACAGTCCTTCATGCGACGGCGCGAGCCACGACTGTCACCGTCTGACGCCGAGAGCCCTGGCTCGCGCACGCAGCGCAGCCGACTGTCACCATCCTTCGACACGGGCCTCGCTTGCGCTCGGCCCTGCTCAGGATGAGCGGTGCTCGCGCAACTCCGCAACTCCGCTTCCGTCTCCGCCTCCGTCTCCGCCTCCGTCTCCGCCTCCGCCTCCGCTTCCGTCTCCGTCTCCGTCTTCGTCTCCGTCTTCGTCTCCGCCGCCGTCTCCGTCTCCGTCTTCGTCTCCGTCTTCGTCTCCGCCGCCGTCTCCGCCTCCGTCTCCGCCTCCGTCTCCGTCTCCGCCTCCGTCTCCGTCTCCGTCTCCGCCTCCGTCTCCGTCTCCGTCTCCGCCTCCGCCTCCGCCTCCGCCTCCGTCTCCGCCTCCCCGCTCCCGCCGCGCCACAGCCGCATGCACAGCCAGCCCCGGTGCTACGGTCCGCCTCATGGCGATCACGCTCACCGTCAACGGGGCCGCGCGCGAGGTCGACGCGCCGCCTGACATGCCGCTGCTGTGGGTCCTGCGCGACCTGCTCGGGCTCACCGGCACCAAGTACGGCTGCGGCGTCGCGCAGTGCCGCGCGTGCACGGTCCACGTGGACGGCGAGGCCGTGCAGTCGTGCCAGCTCCCGGTCAGCGCGGCCGCCGGCAAGTCGGTCACGACGATCGAGGGGCTCGGCGCGCCGAAGCTCCACGTCCTGCAGGAGGCGTGGCTCGCCGAGGACGTCGCGCAGTGCGGCTGGTGTCAGCCCGGCCAGCTCATGAGCGCCGCGGCGCTGCTCGCGCGCAACTCCGCCCCGACCGACGACGACATCGACCTCGCGATGAGCGGCAACATCTGCCGGTGCGGCACGTACAACCGCATCCGGCGCGCCATCAAGCGCGCCGCCGGCGTGCCCGACGCGGGAGGCACGCCGTGAACCGCCGCACGTTCCTCCAGGTCGGCGTGTCCGGCGCCGGCGGCCTGCTGATCGCGTTCACCGTCGGCTGCAAGGACAAGGACGCGCCCGCGCCGGCCCCCGCGCCGACGCCCGGCACCGGCGACGCCCCCGCGCCCGCCCGCCCGGCCGGCGCCGATCTCAACGCCTGGATCCGCATCGACCCCGACGACACGGTCACGATGCTCGTCCCCGAGGCCGAGATGGGCCAGGGCATCCACACCGGCGTCGCGATGATCCTCGCCGAGGAGCTCGACGCCGACTGGGCGACGGTCCGCGCCGAGCACGCGCCCGCCGACGGCGCGAAGTACGGCCGCCAGTCGACCGGCGGCTCGACCTCGACCCGCGGCAACTGGGACGCGCTGCGCGCCGCGGGCGCCACGGCGCGCGCGATGCTGATCGCCGCCGCCGCGCAGCAGTGGAGCGTCCCCGCCGCCGAGCTCACGACCGAGCCCGGCGCCGTCGTCCACGCCGCCTCGAAGCGCCGCGCCCGCTACGGCGAGCTCGCCGCCGCCGCCGCGAAGCTGCCTCCGCCCGCCCCCGACACGATCACGCCGCGCGCGCCGGGCACCTACCGCCTGATCGGCAAGCCGACGAAGCGGCTCGACCAGCGGCCCAAGATCACCGGCGCCGCGACCTACGGGCTCGACGTTCGCCTCCCCGGCATGCTGTTCGCAGTCGTCGCGCGCCCGCCGGTCGTCGGCGGCAAGCTCGTCAAGTTCGACGGTACCGCGGCGCGCGCGATCCCGGGCGTGAAGGACGTGCTCCAGATCCCCACCGGCGTCGCGGTCGTCGCGACCAGCACGTGGGCCGCGCTGAAGGGCCGCGAGGCGCTCTCCGTGACCTGGGACGACGGCGCGCACGCGGCGCTGACCTCCGAGCAGATCTCGAAGACGCTGCGCGACCTCGCCCCCGGCGGCGTCACCGTCAAGCAGCAGGGCGACGCGCCCGATGCCGTCAAGCGCGCGCGGACGAAGCTGGCCGCGGCCTACGAAGTGCCGTACCTCGCGCACGTCACGATGGAGCCGCTCAACGCGACGTGCGACGTCGAGGACGGCCGCTGCACGCTGTGGGTCGGCACGCAGACGCCGAGCGGCTGCCAGAAGACCGCGGCCGAGATCCTCGCGATCCCGCCCGAGCAGGTCACCGTCCACTCGACGTTCCTCGGCGGTGGGTTCGGCCGCCGCTCGCAGACCGACTACGTCGCCGAGGCCGTGCACGTCGCGCGCTCGATGAAGGGGCCGGTCCAGCTCGTCTGGACCCGCGAGGACGACACGCGCGGCGGGTTCTACCGCCCCGCGGCGCTGTCGCTGTGCGAGGGCGCGCTCGACGCCGACGGCTGGCCGACCGCGTGGGTCCAGCGGATCGCGGCGCCGTCGATCCTCGAGCGGTTCGGCCCGCTCGAGGGCGGCGTCGACGCCACCGCGGTCGAGGGCGTCGAGAACCTGCCGTACGCGCTGCCGCACCTGCTGGTCACGTACGCCCGGCCGGACCTGCCGATCTCGACCTGGTTCTGGCGCTCGGTCGGCAGCTCGCAGAACGCGTGGTCGACCGAGTGCTTCCTCGACGAGCTGGCGCGCGCCGGCGGCAAGGATCCGCTGGAGGTGCGCCGGCGCCTGCTGAAGGACAAGCCGCGCCACCTCGCCGTGCTCGAGGCGGCGGCCGCCCGCGCCGGCTGGGGCGCGCCGCTGCCCGAGGGCCGCGCGCGCGGCCTCGCGGTGCACGAGTCGTTCGGCAGCGTCGTCGCCGAGGTCGCGGTGGTCTCGATCGACGCCGGCGCGCCGCGCGTCCACCGCGTCACCTGCGCGATCGACTGCGGCACCGCGGTGAACCCGGCGCAGATCGAGGCGCAGATGGAGAGCGGCATCCTCTACGGCCTGTCCGCCGCGCTCCACGGCGCGATCCACCTCGACGGCGGCAAGGTCCGGGAGTCGAACTTCCACGACTACCCGGTGGTCCGCATGCGCGAGGCCCCGCGCATCGACACCGTGATCGTCGCGTCGACGGACCCGCCGGGCGGCGTCGGCGAGCCGTCGACGCCGCCGGTCGCGCCCGCGGTGTGCAACGCCCTGCTCGCGCTCACCGGCAAACCGGTCCGCGCGTTGCCCATCCGGCTCGGTTAGCCGCTACGATGGGCGGATGAGGGGAACCATCTACACGTGCGTGCTCGGTCTCGCGCTGGCGGCGACCGCGTGCAAGAAGGACGACAAGAAGGCCGAGGGCGGCGACAAGGCCGCCGCCAAGGGAGGCGACAAGGCCGGTGGCGACAAGGCCGGCGGCGACAAGGCCAAGCCCGCCGGCGGGCTGGAGCTCGAGGCGTTCAAGATCGAGGGGGAGGAGCTGACGATCGAGGCCCAGGTGCCCAAGGGGTGGAAGGCGCAGGACTGGAGCGGCGGCAAGATGTTCAGCGATCCCGACGGCGGCATCTTCCCGTCGACGGTGATCATCAACACCGACTGCGCCGGCGACTGCAGCAAGATCGCCGAGAACCTCAAGGGGTTCGTCGCCTACCAGACCGAGATGCACAAGTCGGCGAGTTACGACAACGTCGAGGTGCTGTCGCAGAAGGAGCTGCCGGGCGGCGGCATCGAGGTGGCGTTCAAGGTCGCGCGCGGCACCGAGGAGCCGATGTTCCAGTACGTCCGCAAGGAGTACGGCGAGGGCTGGACGGCCGCCGCGAGCTGCCAGGCGATGGCCGTGAGCAAGGGCGTGGCGTTCAAGGACAAGCTCGCCGAGGTGTGCGCGTCCTTGAAGGCGACCAAGAAGTGACGCGAGCCGGCGCGGGCACCGCGCCGAAGGCGCGGGAGCGCCGGGAGCGAGCGTTCATGTGCTCGCCCGGTCAGTCCACGCGTCGCGTGAAGTGCGGCGTCGCGGTCAGCGCCAGGACGTAGTCGACCAGGCCGAGCTCGCCCTCGGCCAGGTCGATCGCCGGCGACGTCACCAGGCACGAGGTGTCGTGGTGATCGAGGCCGTAGGCGTAGCTCGCGACGAACGCCGCCGCGCACTCGGCGACCTCGGGGCGCGTCGCGAGCGCCGTCGCCAGCTCGTCCGGCCCCCGGACGGCGAGCCCGTCCGCGGGCGCCTCGTCGAGGCCGTGGATCGCGCCGCGGTCGTCGATCGGCAGGCCGTTCTCGAGCTCGCGGTAGCGGCCGCCGGCGTCGAGGTGCTCGAGCGTGAAGCCGATCGGATCGATCTGGACGTGGCAGCCGGCGCAGCTCGGGTCGCTGGCGTGCAGCTCGTAGCGCTCGCGCGTCGTCTCGGCGCCGGTCGGCGGCGGCAGGTCGATCACGACCGGCGGCGGCGGCGGCAGGTCCGAGCACAGCAGGCGCTCGCGCACCAGCAGGCCGCGCTGCGTCGGCGAGGTGTGCGCGTCGCCGGCGTTGACCGCGAGCACCGAGCCCTGGGCGAGCAGGCCGACGCCCCACCCGGCCGGGCGCTCGGCCGCCACGCCGCCGCCGCCGCCCCAGCCGTAGTACGCGGCCAGCACGTCGGGGACGTAGCTCACCGGCGCCGTGAGCAGGTCGGCGACGCCGCCGCCCTGCTCGAACACGATCTGATCGAGGAACGCCTCGGTCTCGGCGCCCATCGCGGCGCGCACGTCGGGGGTGAACCCGGGGAACGCCGCCGGGTTCTTGCTGATGTTCGGCAGCGCCGAGAGGTTGAGCCACTGCCGCGCGAACCCCTGGAACACCGCGCGCAGCGCCGGCCGCGCCGTTCCGGTCGCCGGATCGATCGCCAGCTCCCGCGCGGCCGCGGCGACGCCCTCGGGCGTGTCGAGCCCGCCGGCCGCGGCGCGGTCGAGCAGCGCGTCGTCGGGCGGCGCGCCGGTGAGCGCGAACGCCAGCGCGGTCGCGACCTCGTGGCCGGTCAGGCGATAGCCGTCGCCCTCGGGCTCGCCCAGCTCGCTGCGGTAGACGACGTGCGGCGACTGCAGCATCGCCACCGTCGCCCACCGCACCCACGTCGCGAAGTCGTCCGTGGTGGAGACGCGCGCGAGCAGGTCGAGGTAGCGCTGGCGCTCGGCGTCGGTCAGCGGCCTCCGGTAGAGCCGCCGCCCGACGGTGTCGAGGAACGTCTGCGCGCACGCTTGCCCGCCGGCGCTCGCGCACGGCAGCACGCGCGGCAGCACGCCCGGCCCGACCGCGACCTCCGCCACCTGCTCGGCCGTCGTCAGCAGCCCGCGCGCGTAGGTCTCGTCGACGATCAGCCGGTCGACGTTGTTGGTGAACCCGTTCTGCGCCGCGGCGTCGGCCGGGACCGACGGGCCCGCCCACTCCGCCGGCGTCAGCCCGAGCGCGCCGCGCACCGTCGTATCGAGTTCGGCGGCGGTCAGCCGGCGCAGCAGGCGCGGCCCCGGCTTGTCGGTGTCGCCGTCCGCGCACAGCTCGCGCGGATCGTCGGGCGAGACGCCGTCGTCGGAGCCACCGCCGGAGATCGTGCCCCAGCACCCGGCGAGCCCGATCAGGCCCGCCACGCCGATCACCCGCGCGCCGCTCACGCCAGCACCTCGCTCAGCACGGTGCCGCCGAAGTGCGCGGACTGGCCGTCGTCGACGCCCATCGCCCGCGCGATCGTCTTGAGCAGCGCCTTGTTGGTCGCGCCCTGGACGTCGTGCAGGCCGCCGGTGCGCAGCGCGCCGCCGGCGCCGCCGATGAAGAAGGCCGGGACGTCGTCGCTGGAGTGCGACGGCTGGCACTCGCTGAGCCAGACGATGCAGCTGTTGTCGAGCACGGTGCCTCCTGCGGGGTCGAGCGGGTCGAGGACGTCGAGCTGCGCGACCAGCCGCGCCAGCTTCTGCGCGTACCACCGCTGGACGCGCGCGAACGTCAGCGGGTCGCCGTGCGACGTCGTGTGGTGCGGGTAGCCGCCGTCGACGGGGACGATCACGTTGCCGTCGGCGGAGCCGGCCTGCAGCGTCGCGACGCGGGTCAGCCCGCACACCACCGCGCGCGCCAGGACGTCGATCTGCGCGTCCATGATCGGGCCGAACAGGCTGTAGTCGTAGGCGCCGCGGGCGTTGCCCTGGAGCTGGCCGCGCAGCGCCTCGACCGAGGCGATCGGCGTGGCGTCGCAGGTCCCCGGCACCGGCGCGCCGCCGCCGGAGATGCCGTCGATCGCCGCGCCGTGGTCGGTGATCTTGACCGCCTCGCGCGGCGACCGCGCGAGCTTGCCCTGCAGCTCGCCGAGCTCGGCGCGCGCGATGCCGAGCGCGTCGGCGCGGTAGTCGGCGACCGGCTCGGACTGGCCGCCGCCGAGCGGGCCGAAGATCGCGTCGAACGCGGTCACCGGGTTGGCCTCGTAGTGCACCGGCGTCGGCGCGAAGAAGAAGGTGGAGCGGCCGTAGAGCTGGTACAGCTCGATCGAGTCGGCCGGCACGGCGCCGAGGTGGAGCGAGCGCATCGCCGACGGCGCCGCGCCCTCGAACGTGTCGGCGACGACCTGATCCAGCGACTTCACGGTGGGGTCCGGCGCCAGGTAGTCGTTGATCGGCGCGCCGGTGAACATCGAGCGCACCGCGAAGTGGTTGTAGCTGCCCTCGATGTCGAGGCCGCGCAGGAACGTCATGCGCGACTGGTAGGCGGCGAGCGGCTCGGTGATGAGGCTCATCGCCGCGAGGTTCCCGGCGCTCGGCCAGAAGTGCTCGGGCGCGGCGCCGTTCATCGACGGGAACAAGATGAGGCGACGCGGCGCGCCTCCGCCGCCGGCGCGCGCGCGCTCGGCGCGGCGCAGGCCGAACGGCAGCGCGGCGGCCGCGGCGGCGGCCAGGCCGAGCTTGAGGAACGAGCGGCGACTGGAACGGTGGGGCTTGTCGTCGGTCATAGTGGGGGCCTCGCAGATGACCGAGCGGGCCTCGCGGAGCTTCGGGTCACCGCGATCGCGCTGTTTTTGCTGGGAGTTTTTCCCCGGCGGGTGGGGGACTGGCCCCCACGGCCACCGCGCCGCGATACGCTCGCGCCATGTCGGGACGCCTCCGTGGCCGCCGCGACCGCGCGTTCGCGCCGCCGTTCGTCGTGACGATCGCCGCCGCCGCCTGCTCGTCGAGCGCGCCGTCGGGCGGCGGCGGCCCGCGCGGGCACGACGCGGCGCGCGGCGGCGACGCCCAGCCCCCGCCGCCGCGCGAGCTGTCGTGGATCGAGAACCGCGGCGGCGTGTGCACGCAGCAGGTCGACTGCTCGCCGGTCGAGTCGGGCGGCGTGATGATCAACCCGTGCAACCCGCCGCCACCGACGCCGGTGGTGGAGTGCCCGCCCGAGCTGCTCGCGACGCAGCCGCCGGGCACCACCGTCGAGCGCCAGGACGACGGCACGTGCTGGGTCACGTGCGACGCGACGACGTGCGACGCGCCGGGCCCCTTGCGCGTGCGCTGCCCCGCCGACGGCGCGCCGCCGCCCACCTACGCCACCGCGCTCGTCGTCCCGCCGGCGACCAAGCTCCGCGCCGACACCGCGATGGTCTACCGCAACGACGACCTCACCTGCTACCTGCAGGAGTGCGCCGAGGGCACCAAGTGCGCCGAGCCGCCGGGGCGCCGCTTCGACAACGTGCCGTGCCCGCCCGAGCTCGTCCCGCGCGTCGCCGACGGCGTCGTCGCCGTGTCGACGACGATGGGCTGCTTCTACGGCAAGGTGGCCGTGGCGTGCCCGGAGCGGCGCAAGGTGTGGCGGTAGGGGGGGCTGGACGCGGCCGCGCCCGCTCGCGAGCACCAGCCCGACGAGCCCACCACGAACGCGCGAGACGGCGGCGGCGTGGCGGTGCGAGGCGCTGTGGCGTGGCGCGCCTTCCACGACCGACCGGGCGACCGCGAACACCGGCGCCGGGCCAGGTAGGGGCCCGGCGCCTCCGTGCTCGAGCGAGCGCTGCGGAGGTCCGGGAACCGGACAGCGTGGATGACCGCGCGCGTCGCTTCGCGCGCAAAGAATGCACTTCGTGCTTGACGGGGTGTGCGGGCGCGCGCGAGCGCCTCGTCGAACATCGGCGCGAGATCGCGCGCCAGGCGCGTCGTGCGGCGCGTGGCGCGGCGAAGCGAGGCGCGATTCAGAAATCGCGGTCGCGGGTGCGTTCGCAGGCTCCTGGCGCAGACCGTGGCGTCGAAAATGTCGTGATAGAGGTGAGGCTCACCGACGAGGAGTGGGCCGTGTTCGAAGGTCAGAGCGTCCACGTGGGCGCACACGAGGTGGTGAGTGGCATCGAGCGTGAGCGCGACGCACGCGCGGACGTCCACGACTGGCGGTCGGTCGACCGCCAGCTCCGCTCGCTCGCCCAGCGCCGGGCGGCGCTCGACGTCGA
>WYBA01000212.1 GCA_011526095.1 Myxococcales bacterium
CCGCGGCGCCGGGCCGGCCCGCGCCGCCGCCGGGATGGCAGCCGGCCCCGCTCGACGCCGCGCCCGCGCCGGCGCCGCAGCTGTTCAAGCGCACGAAGCGCTACCCGCTCAAGGTGCTCGCGGCCGACGCGGCGTCGATGGGCGCGCTGGTGATCGGCGCGACGCTGCTGATCGGCGAGGGCCTGGACGACGACGGCGACCCCGGCGACGAGGGCCCGGGGCTGGTGCTGGTCGTCGGCGGCGCGCTCGGGATGTTCCTCGGCAGCCCGCTGGTGCACCTCAGCGAGGACAACTCGTCGAGCGCGTGGAAGGCGCTGGGCATCCGCCTCGGGATCCCGATGGTGATGAGCCTGCTCACCTCGAGCGCCGACGGCGACGCGGACCGGGAGGACGCGGCCGCGAGCCTCACCGGCCTGCTGTTCCTCGGCGGCCTGGTGTTCGACTACGCCGTGCTCGCCAAGGTCGAGGTGTCGGCCGACTTCGCGGTGAGCCCCTACGCCGCGCCGACCGCGCACGGCGGCATGACGATGGGCCTCGGCGGCCGGTTCTGAGCCCGCGGGCCGGCACGAAGTCCATGACCTCGCGCCGTTGGCTGGGCTAGCATGATTGGTATGACCAGTCTCTCCAGCCACGCTCGGCGGTCGACGGCCGCGGCCGCAGCGTGTGTCGTCGGCGCGCTGCTCGCCTCGCCCGGCGCGGCGCGCGCCAACGGCGGCAACTCGCACACGTGGATCTCGATGCACGCGCTCGAGCACCTGCCGGAGGGCAACCTCAAGGAGCTGCTGAGCCGGCCCGAGCTGCGGGCGATGCTGGTCAACGGCTCGGTCTACCCCGACGGCGGCTACGTCGCGGGCGATCGCGACTACGGCGAGACCGCGCACTGGGAGCCGTTCGTCGAGGCGTACATCCGGTGGATCCAGGGCGAGTTCGACGTGCCGCTCAACACCGGCGAGGCGGCGGAGCACGTCGCGTTCCTGATGGGCATGGCGTCGCACGGGATGGCCGACCAGGTGTTCGACGCGACGTTCATGGAGGGCGCGCGCGTCTACGACGCCGAGGGCTGGTCCGACGAGCTGCTCGACAGCCTCGACACCGCGACCGACGTGATGCTCGTCGCCGAGACCGGCGTGAGCTACCTCGACATCCTGCCGTGGGTCCCGGGCGACGACCTGTCGGCGCTGTACCGCGATGCGTTCGGGATCGACATCTCGCCCAGCCAGCTCGACGCCAACCAGGAGCTGCTGCACCGGTTCGTCCTGAACTACGCGGTGTCGACGGCGATGGACCCCGACGACGTCCAGCGGTACGTCGACCGCTACCCGTGGTCGGCGGCGAACCTGATGGACCCGACGGTGGCCGGCGGGCCGCCGTGCGAGGGCGAGATCGCCGCGGCGTACTGGCTGGCGATCTGGGACCGGCTGCACGACGTCTCCGGGCCGCAGAACTTCGTGATCGCGACGTACCCGCGCGACGGCTCGGCGGGGCACCCGACCGACTACACGGCGCCCGAGTCCCAGGTGGCGATCGTGTTCGGCAGCGGGTTCTACGAGGACCAGCTGATCGCGGCGGCGGAGATCCGCGACTCGACGGGCAAGGTGTACGAGCTGGAGAAGGGGACGCAGTGGGGCGCGGACGAGTCGAACCTGCTGTGGCTGCGACCGACCGAGGACTGGGCGCAGGACGAGACGTTCACGGTCACGCTCGCCGCCGGGCTCGACACGATCGACGGGTTCACCACGACCGAGCCGATCGTGTTCACGTTCTCGACGACCGCGACGACCGAGCCGGCGGACCCGACCGACGATCCGACGCCGCACACCGGCGAGCCCGACGTCGGCGAGCTGCCGCCGGTGGCCGAGGACGGCGGCTGCAGCGCCGGCCGCAGCGGCGCCGGCGCTGCCGGCGCGTGGCTCGCGGCGCTCGGCCTGCTCGCCCTCGGCGCGCGGCGCCGGCGCCACGGCGGCCCCCCCGGCGAGGCCGGTCGTGGGCACGCACGCAGGGCCGCTCGATGCCTGGCCCCGCGCAAGCCCGCGTGCCGGCCGGTGACGTAGCCTCCGGCGCGAGGCGCAACGGCTCGCCACGCTCCGTGTCCCTCTGGCACGCTCGCCTCGGGAGGGCCCGCACGTGCCACGGCCAGCCGCCTTCGCCCTGCTCGCGACGGTCACGTCGATCGCGGCCGCGTGCGGCCATCAGAGCAAGGTGCTCTCGCCCTACGCCAGCCCGTACGGCGTCCGCCGCACGGACCAGGGGTTCGCGATCGTCCGCGACGAGCTCCACCGCGGCGTCGACCTCGGCCGCCTGTCGCCGGGCGAACCCGTACGCGCCGCCGCGCCCGGCGTCGTCGTCCGCGTCGAGGAGAGCCGCCTGTCGGGCGTGCGTGTGGACGTACGCCACGCCTCCGGCCACGTCACCGGCTACGTCCACCTCGCCTGGTCGGCGGTCGCGCGCGGCGACGTCGTCGCGCGCGGTGAGATGCTCGGCGAGATCGGCCTGTTCCCGGCGTCCGCCCAGGTCATCCACCTCCACCTCGAGCTGCACTGCGCGCGCGCGCGCGGCGACTGCCCCGACGACGGCCCGCTCGCGGGCACCCTCGATCCGATGCGGTTCATGGTCGGCTGCCACGACCCGGCCCGCACGTATCCGGACGAGCCGCTCGCGCTGACGATGCCGATCGACTGCTGACCCGCGCCGCCCCGCGGCCTACACCGCGTACAGGATCCGCGTCTTGATGCTCGTGGGCAGCGTCGAGATCGCGTCCTTGACGTCGTGCGAGACCTCCTGGTCGAGGTCGACGACGAGGTACCCGATGTCCGGATCGGTCGAGAGCTGCTGGGCGTGGATGTTCGCGCCGCGGTCCGAGATGATCTTCGTGATGTCGCGCATCACGCCGGGGACGTTGCGGTGGACGTTGAGGATGCGGTGGGTGCCGCGCGCCTGGGGCAGCTCGACCTGCGGGAAGTTGACCGCGCCGGTCGTCGCGCCGCTGTTGACGTACTTGATCAGTGCGGCGGCGACCTCGCGGCCGATCGCCTCCTGCGCCTCCTCGGTCGAGCCGCCGATGTGCGGCGTGAGGATGACGTTGGCCAGCCCGCGCAGCGGCGAGGCGAAGCCGTCGGAGTTGGTCTCGGGCTCCTCGGGGTAGACGTCGACCGCGGCGCCGGCGAGATCCCCCTTCTTCAGCGCGGCCGCGAGCGCGTCGAGGTCGACGACGGTGCCGCGGCTGGCGTTGAGCAGGCACGCGCCCTTCTTCATCGCCGCGATCTCGGCCGGGCCGATCATCCCCTTGGTCTGCGGCGTCTCCGGCACGTGCAGCGTGACGTAGTCGCTCTCGGCGAGGAGCTGGTGCAGCGTCCCGACCGCGCGGTTGTTGCCCATCGGCAGCCGCGCCGCGATGTCGTAGAACGCCACGCGCATCCCGAGCACCTCGGCGATCACGCCGATCTGCCGGCCGATGTGGCCGTAGCCGACGATCCCGAGCGTCTTGCCGCGGATCTCGTGGCTGCCGACGGCGATCTTCTTCCACGTGCCGTCGTGGACCTCGCGCGAGCGATCGAACAGCTGGCGCGACAGCGCGATCACCTCGGCGAGGATCATCTCCGCCACCGACCGCGTGTTCGAGAACGGCGCGTTGAACACCGGGATGCCGCGGCTGTTGGCGTGGGCGAGCGCGACCTGGTTGGTGCCGATGCAGAAGCACCCGACCGTGAGCAGCCGGCGCGCCTCGTCGAGCGCGCGCGCCGTCACGCGCGTCTTGCTGCGGATGCCCAGGACGTGGGCGTCGCGGATCCGCTCGACGAGCTCGTCCTCCTTGAGCGCGCCCGAGACGCGCTCGACCTGGAACCCCTCGACGGAGAACAGCTCGTTGGCGCTCGGGTGGATGTTCTCGAGCAGCAGGATCTTGATCTCGCCCTTGGGGAACGACGTCTCGGGGAGCTGGGCCATGGCGCGCGCGGACGATAGCGCCCCTGGCGCGCGGACGCGACCGTGAAGGCGCGTCGCCGCCGACGCGCCGCCTGATGGCGCGTCACCGCTTGCCCAGCTTGTCGGAGAGCTCCTGGAACATCGCCTGGCTCGCCTCGAGCTGGGCGCGGAGCTGGTCGACCGCGGCGCGGAACTGCACGTCGTGCTCGGCGATCAGCTCGGCGCGGGTCTGCGTGCCGTCGACGAGCAGGTTCATCAGCGGGCCTCGCAGCTCGAGCGGGCCGTAGACGGGCACGAGCGCGGCCGCGACCGCGATCGCCGTCGGGTAGCTGCGGGCGTGGAGCTCGAGCGCGACGACCGTGACCGCGGCGGGCGTGGGCGCGACGAGGCGAGCTGCCGGCGCGGAGGCGGGCTGACCGGCCGGCGCCTCGGCCGGCGTCTCGGCCGGCGCGACGTCGGCGATCACCAGCTCGCGCGACCGCGCCTCGACCTCGAGCCCGGCGGCGCGCAGCGCAGCGGCGAGCTCGTCGAGCGAGCGCGTCGTCGCGTCGACCCGCGGCGCGCGCGCGATCGCGTCGAGCTGGGTCGCGGCGTCGGCGCGGAACGCGGGACCGGGCGTGCGTCCGACGACCGGACGCAGCGTCATCGGCGGGGAGTCGTCGGCGCGTCGACGGTGGCGAGTGGCCCACGCCGCGGCGCTCATCGCCGCGCCGACGCCGATCGCCGACAGCGCGAGGATCAGCGCGAGGCTCACCGCCGGCTCACTCCGTGACCGCGGGCGGCGCGACCGGCGCCGCGCCCCCGTCACCGCTGGGCGCCGCGAACAGCCCGACCTTCGCGAACACCGCGTCGATGTCGGCGTTGGCCGGGCACGCCTGGAGCGCGCCCTCGAGCCGCTGCAGCGCCTTGTCGACGCGCCCGCCGTGCTTCTGCATCAGCGCCTCGGCGCCGTCCTTCATCCGCGGGTCGCCGTCGGCCTCGATCATCGCGCCGCCGAGCGGGCCGGCCGCGACCTCCTGCATCCCCGCGACGATCGTCGCGCAGTCGCCCGCGCCCGCCTCGGCCGCGCCGGCGAGCGCCTCGAGCAGCTCGATCGCGCGCACCGCCTTGGCCTCGAGGTCGGCGTCGACCGCCGCGCCCGTGCCCGTGCCATCGCCCGCGCCCGTCGTGGTCCCCGTGCCGTCGCCCGGCAGCGACTCGTCCGGCGCGGTCTTCGAGCCGCACGCGGCCCCCGCGAGCGAGACCACGAGCGCGACGACCACGGCAGCGAGCTTCATGCCGGGGTTCTCCCACGAGGGCCTTGGGGCGACAAGGAGAACGTCCGTCACCGCTGCGCACGGCGCGCGCCGGGCGCTACGCTGCCGCGCATGGCCGCCCAGCGCACGTACGACCTCGTCCTGTGGGGCGCGACCGGGTACACCGGCCGCCTCGTCGCCGACTACCTCGCGAGCTCGCCGCGCGCCGCCGGGCTGCGGTGGGCGATCGCCGGGCGCGACCGTGCCAAGCTCGAGCGCGTGCGCGGCGAGCTCGCGGCGGCGGCGCCCGCGCTGGCGAGCCTGCCGGTGCTCGTCGGCGACGCGCGCGACACGGCCTCGCTCGACGCGATCTGCGCCCAGGCCAAGGTGGTGTGCACCACGGTCGGCCCGTACGCGCAGTACGGCAGCGAGCTGGTCGGCGCGTGCGTGCGCGCCGGCACGCACTACTGCGACCTCACCGGCGAGCCGCACTGGATCCGCCAGATGATCGACGCGCACCACGACGCCGCGCGGGCCAGCGGCGCGCGGATCGTCCACACCTGCGGGTTCGACTCGATCCCGTCGGACCTCGGCGTCCACATGATGCACCACGCGATGCGCGAGCGCGGCGCGCGCCTCGCCCGGGTCGACGCGTTCTACGGCGAGTCGAAGGGCAAGCTGTCCGGCGGCACGTTCGCGTCGATGCTCGGCGTGATCGACGCGGCGCGCGCCGACAAGCAGGTGCGCCGCGTGCTCGGCGACCCGTACGGGCTCAACCCGGCCGGGGCGCGCGGGTTCGACGGGCCGGATCAGAAGGGCGTGAAGTGGGAGCCGCGCCTGAAAGCGTGGACCGCGCCGTTCGTGATGGCGTCGATCAACACCCGCGTCGTGCGCCGCTCGAACGCGCTGCTCGACCACGCCTACGGCGAGTCGTTCCGCTACACCGAGCAGATGAGCTTCCCCGGCACCGCGCGCGGGCTCGCGCTCGCCGGCGGCGTCGCGGCGGCGGTCGCGGGCGTCGTGGTGGCGTCGCAGGTGCCGGCGCTGCGCAAGCGGCTCGAGGCGAAGATGCCGAAGCCCGGCGAGGGCCCGACCGCGGCCGAGCGCGAGGCCGGCTACTTCGTGGTGCGGCTGTTCGCCGAAGGCGAGGGCGGGATGCCGCGGCTGCTCGGCAAGGTCGAGGACCGGTTCGATCCCGGCTACGGCTCGACCGCGCGGATGCTGTCCGAGGCGGCGCTGTGCCTCGCCCAGGATCCGCTCGACGGGCCGGGCGGCGTGCTGACGCCGGCGAGCGCGATGGGCGTGCGGCTGATCGAGCGGCTGCGCGCGATCGGGATGACGTGGTCGGTCGAGGCGGCCTGACGCCAATGCCGGTCAGTTAGCGACGCAGGCAAGAGTCCGTTCGTCCGCGGCCTCTGTCGAAGGGCGCTGGCGCTCGGCCAGGCCCAGGAGGAGCGGACTTCGAGATCCTGCGAGCCTGGACGAGCGGTTCGCAGGAGCAGCGCGTGGCGCTCGAGCCTGCGCGAGGATGAGCGGGGAGACGGAGGCGCACACGCTCACGCTGACGAGGCCGGCCGC
>WYBA01000213.1 GCA_011526095.1 Myxococcales bacterium
CGGCTTTCGCGACCGCCGGCGCGGGCGGCGCCCCCGGCGCCGGCGCGGCGTCCGCGCCGGACGCGTCCGCCGCGGGCGGCTTGGTCTCGGGCCTGGGCTTGGCGGCCCGCGATGCAGACTTCTTTCCGGCCATACGTGCGCGCGATCCGCTCGGGAGGGCGGCAGTCTATCCACCGGCCGGCGCGCGTGACAACGGCTTTGCGCCCCGTCCACCGGTGACCGCCGGGCGGACAACGCCCCGCGCCCGACGAAGATTCGCGCTACCTTCTTCGCCACCCACTCCCGTCCCCCGATGCGCCACCGGATCGCCTTGATCTTCGCAGGGATCGCCGCCGTCGCGGCCGGCTCCTGGTACCTGCTGCGCACCCGCGACCCCGCTCCGGGGTTACCCGCGGAGGGCCCGGCGCGGGTGTCAGGCGATCGATCGCCGGACGTGGGCGGCCGGTCATCGGCCGGCGTGACGCCCAGGGCGGGTGGGGCCGCGCCCGTGCGTGACGTGCCGTCGCCGCGGCTCGGGGCGGCGCCGCGCGGCGCGGCCACGGCGTCGCCGGCGACGTCGTCCACGTCATCCACGTCATCCACGTCAGACGACGTCCACGCGGCGTTCGACGCCGAGCCGCGCGACGCGGCGTGGGCGCCCGACACCGAGCGCGAGGTGCTCGATCGGGCGACCGCCGCGGTCACCGCCGCCGGCCTCGGCGCGCGCCTCGGGGGCGTCGAGTGCCGCGCGCAGCGCTGCCGCATCACCGTCGACGGCGCCGACGAGGACGCGGTCGGCCGGACGATCGCGCGGCTCGAGGACACCGCGGGCCTCGACGGCCTCGCCGACGCGCTCGTGCTCGGCGCGCCCGAGCCGCTCCCCGACGGCGGGCTGCGCCTGCGTGTCTACGCCGTGTTCGAGCGGGCCGCCGCCGGCGCGCCCGAGCCGAAGTAGCGCCCGCCCGGCGCCGCCCGACGCCGCCCGACGCCGCCCGACGCCGCCCTACGCCGCGGCGAGCGCGAGATCCGAGATCGCCGACTCGCCCTGGAGCTGCTCGAGGCAGCGCATCAGGTGGTTCCGGATCTTGTGCTTCTTCGAGTAGACCGTCTTGAGGCTGATCTGCATCTGCTCCGCGACCTCCTCGGTCGACAGGCCGCGGCCGTAGTACAGCGCCAGGAACGTGCGGTCCTTGTCGCTGAAGTCGGTGAGCAGGCCGTTGAGCTGATCCCACCGCTCCTTCTCGAGCAGCAGGTCGAGCGGCGTGCGGTCGCACGACTCGTGCGGGTCGAGCGTGCCGTCGTGGCGATCGAGGTACGGCCGGCGCCCGACCGTCCGCAGGAAGTCGTAGGCCGCGTTCACCGCGATCATCCCGATCCACGAGCCGAGCTTGGTCCCGCGCGACGGGTCGTACATCCGCAGCTTGTGCATGTCGTCGCGCAGCAGCTGCATCAGGACCTCGGCGTAGACCTCGTCGACGTCCGCGCCCGACAGGTGCGAGGCGTACTTCGCCGTCACCTTGGTGATGCACCGGTAGATGAGGCCGCGGAACCGGCGGATCAGCTCCGTCCAGCCCCGGTCCTCGCTCCGGAGCACGCGAGCGAGCAGCTCGCGGTCGGTCCACTGCGACGGAGTCGGGCTGGAGCGGAGAGCGAGGAGCGCCATGGCCAGGCCCATTCAGCAAGGGTGGTGCCACGCCTAACTCATCAAGATCACAGTGCCTCATAGCCGGTCCGGCGGTGGCCACCACCACCTTCTGGCGAAAACGACCAGACCGGCGCGCCGGCCCGGGAAGCTTTCGCCGGAGCGTCACGTATCCGGATTCTTGTCTCCGTTTCGTGCCGGCCGTACCAGCCGTGCCGGCCGGCGTGCGCGCCGCTACGCCTTCTCGATCGCCGCCGCCCACCGCGCCAGGTGCTGGGTCACCCAGCCGCGCTCCGCCGCCGGCTCGAACCGCGCCTGCTCGCGCCAGGTGCGCCGGATCGCGTCCTTGCTGGTCCACATCCCGGCGCCGAGGCCGGCCAGGAACGCCGCGCCGAGCGCGGTCGTCTCCACCAGCGCCGGCCGCGAGATCGACACGCCGAGCACGTCGCTCTGGTACTGCATCAACAGGTCGTTGGCCGCCGCGCCGCCGTCGACCTTGAGCACGCGCAGCGCGCGTCCCGAGTCGCGCTCCATCGCGCGCAGGATGTCGACGTTCTGCAGCGCCACGCCCTCGAGCGTCGCGCGCGCCAGGTGCGCCTTGGTCGTGCCGCGGGTCAGGCCCGTGATCACGCCGCGCGCCTCGGCGCGCCAGTACGGCGCGCCGAGCCCGGCGAACGCGGGCACGACGACCACGCCGCCCGAGTCCGGCACGCTGCGGGCGAGCGCCTCGATCTCGGAGGCGCTCGAGATCAGCCCCAGCCCGTCGCGCAGCCACTGCACCGCGGCGCCGGCGATGAACGCCGAGCCCTCGAGCGCGTACGCCAGCTCGCCGTCGCCGAGCCGCCACGCCACCGTCGTGATCAGCCCCGACCGCGACGGCACCGGCTCGCCGCCGGTGTTCATCAGGATGAACGCGCCGGTGCCGTAGGTGCACTTGGCGTCGCCCGGGTCGAAGCACGCCTGGCCGAACAGCGCCGCCTGCTGGTCGCCGGCGATGCCGCAGATCGGCACGCCGTCGGGCAGGCCGGGCACGCCGCGCGTCACCCCGAGCGCGCCCGGCGCCGCCGACGACGACACGACGCGCGGCAGGATCGCGCGCGGCACGTCGAGCAGCTCGCACAGCTCGCTCGACCAGTCGAGGTCGCGCAGGTCGAACAGCAGCGTGCGCGACGCGTTGGTCACGTCGACGAGGTGCTCGGCGCCGCCGGTGAGGCGGTGGACGAGGTAGCCGTCCACGGTCGCGAACGCGAGCTCGCCCCTGGCCGCGCGCGCGCGCAGCGCCGGGTCGCGGTCGAGGATCCACTTGACCTTCGTGCCGGAGAAGTACGGGTCGATCGGCAGGCCGCTGAGCTGGCGCACGCGCGCCTCGACGCCGCGCTCGCGCAGCGCCGCGCACGTGTCCGCGGTGCGGCGGTCCTGCCACACGATCGCGTGGTGGACGTGGCGGCCGGTCGCGCGGTCCCACACGACCGTCGTTTCGCGCTGGTTGGTGATGCCGATCGCGGCGATCTCGTGCGGCTGGAGCCGCGCCGCCTCGAGCGCGGCGCCGAGCGCGCCGGTCACCGACGCCCAGATGTCGTCGGGGTCGTGCTCGACCCAGCCGGGCTCGGGGTAGATCTGGCGGAACTCGCGGTAGCCGCGGCCGCGCACCGCGAGCTCCTCGTCGAGGACCAGCACCGTCGTGCCGGTCGTGCCCTGATCGATCGAGATGACGTGACGCATGGACCCTCCTGGAGCTACGCGCGCGCCCGCGCGCGGAAGAACGCGGAGACCTCGGCGGCGACGATGTCGCGCTCGACGTCGATCGTGACGAGGTGATAGCTGGCGTCGAGGATGCGGCTGCGCACCCGCGCCGACGCGACGCGGTCGACGATCCGCGCCGCCGACGCGACCGGCGCGGTGTGGTCCTGGCGCGCGTGGACGACGAGCAGCGGCGCGCGCACCTCGGGCAGCTCGGCGTCGACGACGCCCATGAAGTCGCACAGCGACGCCAGCGCGGCGGTCGGGATCGTGCGGTAGCAGGGGTTGGCGCGGCGGGCGGCGCGGTCGCGGACGTCCGAGCCGCCCAGCTTGGGCAGCCGGGTGACGCGCCCGTGAAGCGGACCGCCCGGGGCGGTCCACCGCGCGGCGCGCCGGCCGAGGCCCTCCAGCCACAGCGGCGCCGCCAGCGAGGCCATCGCGTCGACCTGATCGCCGAGGCGCGCCGCGGTGTGCAGGGCGAGCAGCCCGCCCAGCGACTGGCCGGCGATCATCACCCGGGCGCACCGCCGCCGCATCCGGACCACCTCGTCGGCCACCGCGTCGGCCCAGTCGGCCCAGGTCGTGGCGTCCAGGTCCGCCTCGGAGGTGCAGTGCCCCGGCAGCGCCGGGCCGCGCACCGTGTACCCGTCCCGGTGGAGCCGTTCACCGAGGAAGCGCATCTCGAACGGCGTCCCGGTGAAGCCGTGCACGCACACCACGCCGCGCTCGTCGCCCGCGAGGTCGAACGGCTCCGCCGACATCGGCCGGCGTCGTATCACACCGGTCCGCACATTGACAGTCGTCCGTTCCGGCGATTAGATCAACTGTCACCCCGAGTTACGTCGCCCGCGCGGCCCGCCGATGAGCGAGTGGAAGACACGCATCACCAAGGTCCAGGTCGTCAAGCCGGAGGCGGCGAGCGGCGATGCGTGCCTGGTGCTGATCTACCCGCCGGGCCCTGACATGGGCAAGCGGTTCCCGCTGTCGCGCAACGAGGCGGTGCTCGGGCGCGGCGCCGATTGCGACATCCAGGTCGATCGCGACTCCGTCTCGCGTCGCCACGCGCGCGTGTTCCGCTCCGGCGACTCGCAGTGGATGGTCGAGGATCTCGGCTCGACCAACGGCTCGTACGTCAACGACGTGCCGGTGCAGCGGTCGATCCTGCGCGACTCGGACTTCCTCAAGATCGGCGCCGCGATCTTCAAGTTCCTCACCGGCACCGGCGTCGAGGCGAGCTACCACGAGGAGATCTACCGGATGACCATCATCGATGGTCTCACCGGGGCGCACAACAAGCGCTACTTCCTCGAGTTCCTCGAGCGCGAGGCGGCGCGGTGCGCGCGCCACCACCGGCCGCTGTCGCTCTTGATGTTCGACATCGACCACTTCAAGAAGATCAACGACACGCACGGCCACCTCACCGGCGACTACGTGCTCAAGGAGATGTCGAAGCGCCTGCTCGGGCGGGTCCGCCGCGAGGAGCTGCTCGCGCGCTACGGCGGCGAGGAGTTCGCCGCGGTGCTGCCCGAGACCGACCACGAGGGCGCGATGATCTTCGCCGAGCAGATCCGCAAGCTCGTCGCCGACGAGGTGTTCGAGTACGAGGGCGACCGGTTCCCGGTCACGATCTCCGTCGGCGTCGCGACGACCGACGGCGGCGAGGAGCTCGACTCCGCCGCGTTCATCAAGATCGCCGACGACAACCTGTACCGCGCCAAGAAGGAAGGGCGGAACAAGGTCATCGGCCAGAACACCCCGTAGCGGCCGCGTCGGCGGCGCGCGCCGCGCGACTCGCGCCGCCCGCCGCGCGACCCGCTACCAGAGCCGCGCGTCGAGGTAGACGTCGCGGCCGCGCCAGAACTCGACGCTGACGCCGGCGACCGACGCGACCATCGCCGCGATCGCGAGCAGGTCCGCCTGGGCCGGGACGGCGACGGCCAGCGCGAGCAGCGCGGTCGTGCCGAGGATCCGCGCGCCCCAGCCGAGGGCGCCGGCGGCGCGCTGGTGGTGCGACAGCAGGTTGTCGAGGCCGCCGACCGCGAGCTCGGCGGCGAGGATCGCCATCAGCGGCCACGACGGCGCGCTGGTGTCGCGCAGCACCCAGAACACCGCGCACGGCAGGGCGATCGAGCCGACCAGCCGCACCGAGTCGTGCTTGCCGAAGTCCCCGCGGCCGCGCAGGTGCTTGAACGCGCCGGTGAAGTAGTCGAACCCGCTGATCCACGTCAGCCCGACGACCATGAACATGATGAAGCTCGAGGTGAGCTGCGGGTCGCGCTGGTAGTGGACGACGAGCAGCGCGGCGAACTGGCCGCTCATCACGACCGCGCCCTTCCACAGCTTCTTCTTGACCGCCCACAGCGCGGCCATCGCGACGATCGGCGCGAACACGCCGACCCACAGCGCGATGTCGAGCTCGCGCTGGTGATCGTGGAGCAGCGGGAACAGCAGCAGCACGCCGATGCCCTGCATCTGGGTCCACGTCTTCACCTTGGCGATGTAGCTGGTCTTCATGCTGAGGCCGCGGCGCTCGTAGGCCGAGCGCAGCGCGGTGACCAGGAACTCGCGCACGAACATCAGCGCGCACGCCCACGCCGGGATCACGCCGAGGTCGGCGAACGGCAGGTAGATCAGCGCGACGAACACCTTGTCGGCGATCGGGTCGAGCAGCCCGCCGAGCACCGTCGGGCCCTGCCGGCGCGCCAGGTAGCCGTCGACGAAGTCGGTGCAGCCGATGATCGTGCCGACCACCAGCGCCGTCCACAGCTGCCCGTCGTAGATCCACCACGCCAGCAGCGGCATCGGGAGCAGCCGGACCGTCGTGACCAGGTTGGCCGTGATCAGCGGCCTGGCCTTGGGCGCGGACGTCGACGCGGACATTGCGCGCGCACCCTAACCCGGTGCCTGCCCGAATACCAGCGGGGCCACCGCGGGGCGCCGCGCCCCCGAAAACGCAGCGGGCCACCCTCGCGGGTGGCCCTCGGGTCACGACGCCCGGGTCACCGGGCGTCGCGGCTCACATCTGCTCGTCGTCGCAGACGCCGTCTTCGTTGCCGTCGACGCAGGTGACGCAGCGCGCCTGGACGTGCGTACCGGTCGGGACGCTGGCGCCGGCGCGCTCGATCAGCAGCGTCCGGTTGGTCGGCGTGTCCGCGCAGCTCGCGGCGTCCACCGACAGGTGCCAGCACGGGATGTTCGTCGAGTTCGGCGCGTTGGTCGTGTCGAGATCCTCCTCGGCGTTGCACTCCGGCAGGATGTCCTCGATCTGATCGTCCTCGCCCGGGTTCTGGACGTCGGCGACGACGCACTCGATCGGCTCGCGCAGCAGGCCCTGGATGCACGGGTTGCCGATCGCCTCCTTGAGCAGCTCGGCGATGACCGTGAGCGCGTCCGACAGGTTCTCGTTGCAGATCGTCGTGAACGCGTTGCGGTTCGGGAACTGCTGGCCGAGGAACTGGAGGCGCACGGCCGGGTCCGCCTTGCCGGCGCCCGACTGGCACGACGGCACGAGCGCCGGGTTCTGCGGGCGCTCCGGGTCGACGCCGACGGTGACCGGATCGATGTTGCCGACGATCTCGCCGACGATGATCAGGCTGTCGTCGTCCTTCACCGACTTGAGGAAGTCGACGTACTCCTGCACGCCGTACATGTACGGGCTGTCCTCGCGCGGGAAGCAGCCGGTGCGCGGGCCGGGGGCGCGCGGGTCGTCGTTGCCGGTCTCGCAGTCGACGCCGAACTCGTAGCAGCGGAACGACGACAGCGGCCCGAGCGGGTCGCTGGTCGAGTTCTGCGACGTGTCGAACATCTGGTTGTCGCGGGTCGAGCAGTCGTCCTCGTCCGCGATGAAGATGACGGCGAGGTACGCGCTGTCGCGGATGAACCCGTTGTTGAACGAGTTGGACCCGTTCAGCGCCTGGCGCATCGACTCGAGCGGCTGCTCGAAGCCGCAGCCGTTGGTCCCGAGGCGCGCGATGCACGAGAACGTGTCCGCGAGCGATCCGGAGTAGTTCGTGGTGCGGCCGCCGGCGCCGTCGGAGATGTCGCTGATGTACGCGCCCGTCGGCGGGCTGCACCCGGCGACGCGCGCCTGAGTCTGGAGCTGGCCGCCGTCGCCGTTGCCCGAGCAGTTCGAGATGTTGAACGGCCCGGCGCCCATGTCGGTCGACACCACGCCCATGTGGACGTTGGGCAGGCCGCCCTCGATCGTCTCGAGGACGTTGATGAAGTTGGGGAAGTTCGCCGCGAGCGAGATCTGCTCCTCTTCCATCGACCCGGAGTTGTCGATGACGAACAGGATGTCGATGTCGCGGTTGAGCTGGACGGGGATGTCCTTGAACTCTTCCTTGTCCTGGTTCGGGACGACCTCGGAGATCTCCCGGTTGTTGCAGCCAGCAAGGCCGGCGGTGGCCGCCAGGCTGAGCCCGAGGAAGGTGGAAAGGGTCGAACGGCGCATGAGGTCCTCCGGAATGTCGCCAGCCTATCAGAGCAAGGCGTCTGCCAGATCGGTCGGGTCGCAGACGACAGCGATTCTCGGTGCTTCGGTGGGGAGCCGGGATGGGTACAGGGCAACGGAGTTGGCGATCGCCAACATCGTTGGCACCCCACACCCCGACCCCACCAGAGCGAGCGCATCCTAGATCGCGCTCGTCGCGGCCCGCAAGGCTCGTCGGCGCCGGAGGCGGTGACCGGCAGGTGCTGCGAGCGCCCGCGAGCGGCCGGGAACACGCAGGAAATGGCCGTCACCGAGGGTGCGTGTTACCTTGCCTCCTCGTGCCACCCGAGGCGGTTTCGTCGCGCGGGGCGGCGGACGCGGCGGCGCGAGCGCCCCTCCGTGACGTCCAGCGTGTGCTCCTGATCGGCCCCGACGACGGGGACCGGCGGCGATCCCACATCGCGCTGGCGTCCCGCGGTCGCGAGGTCGCCGCGGTCGACTCGGCCGAGGCCGCGGCGCGCTGGCTCGTCGCCAACCGTTGCGATCTGATCGTGGCGCCCGCCGCGGCGGTCGCCGCGGTGCGGCCGCTCGGGCTGCCCGTGCTCGCCGTCGCCCCGGCGCGCGACGTCGCCGCGGCGGTGCGCGCGCTCGACGACGGCGCGATCGACTGCGTGCTGCAGCCGCTCGACGAGGCGGCGGTCGCGCTCGCGCTCCACCGCGTCGCGCGGCTCGCGCCGGCGCGCGAGCCGGCCGCGTCGCGCGGCGGCGACGGCGAGCGCGGCCTGGCGCGGCTCGTCGGCGCGAGCGCCGCGATGCAGGTGCTACGCGCGACGATCGCGCGGGTCGCGCAGCACCGCTCGACCGTGCTGATCACCGGCGAGAGCGGCACCGGCAAGGAGCTTGTGGCGCGCGCGATCCACGACGCGTCGCCGCGCGCGGCGCGCCCGTTCGTCGCGATCAACTGCGCCGCGATCCCGGGGCCGCTGCTCGAGAGCGAGCTGTTCGGCCACGTGCGCGGCGCGTTCACCGACGCCGTGCGCGACCGCGCCGGGCTGTTCGAGGAGGCCGACGGTGGCACGCTGTTCCTCGACGAGGTCGGCGAGCTGCCGCTGGCCCTCCAGGTCAAGCTGCTGCGCGCGATCCAGGAGTCCGAGGTGCGGCGCGTCGGCGGGTCGGAGAACATCAAGGTCGACGTCCGGCTGATCGCGGCGACGCTGCGCGACCTGCCCGAGGCGATCCGCGCCGGGCGGTTCCGCGAGGACCTCTACTACCGCCTCGCCGTGCTCCCCGTCGAGGTCGCGCCGCTGCGCGAGCGGCGCGAGGACGTCGCCGCGCTCGTCGCGTGCTTCGCCGACCGGCACCGCCAGCGCCACGGCCACGCCGCGCGGTTCACCGACGACGCGATCGCGGCGCTGGCCGCCCAGCCGTGGCCGGGCAACGTGCGCGAGCTGGAGAACGCGGTCGAGCGCGCGCTCGTGCTGACCGAGCACGACGTGATCGACGCGGCGGCGCTCGCGGCGCACCTGAGGGTCCCGGCGGGCGCGCCGGACCAGCCCCCCGTCGCCGCCCCTGCCGACGACGACGACGCGCTGTCGATCAAGAAGGCGACCCGGCAGCTCGAGGAGGAGCTCATCCGCCGCGCGCTCGAGGCGACCGGCGGCAACCGGACCACGGCGGCCCGGCTGCTCGAGATCAGCCACCGGGCACTTCTCTACAAGATCAAGGAGTTCGGGCTGTAATGGCGACCACGCTGTCGGCACCCGAACCCAAAAATTTGCGTTGCTTACGATCCGTTCCCTACAATGTAGGACACGGTAGCACCAGGTAGGAGCATCATGGCCAAGACCTGCATCGGGCTCGACATCGGATCGAGCAGCATCAAGGCGGTCCAGCTCAAGAAGGGCAGGTCCGGCTACGAGCTGCAGGCCTTCGGCATGCAGCCGCTGGTGCCGCAGACGATCGTCGACGGCACGATCATGGACCAGGCCGCGGTGGTCGAGGCGATCCGCGCGCTGTGGAGCCGGCTGCGGCTCAAGACCAAGGACGTCGCGATCGCGATCGCCGGCCACTCGGTGATCATCAAGAAGATCGCCGTCCAGCAGATGCGGCCGGACGAGCTGCCCAACCAGATCCGCTACGAGGCGGAGCACCACATCCCGTTCTCCAAGGACGACGTCGAGCTCGACTACCACGTCGTCACGCCCGCCAACGCGCAGGGCCAGATGGAGCTGGTGCTCGTCGCCGCGAAGAAGGAGGTCGTCGCCGACTACACGCAGGTCGTGCGCGACGCCTCGCTCAGCACCCAGGTCGTCGATGTCGCGGCGTTCGCCGGGCAGAACGCCTACGAGGTCAACTACACGGTCGACGCGCGCGAGACGATCGTGCTCATCACCGTCGGCGCGGCGATCTCCAACATCAACATCGTGCGGGGCGGCGTCAGCCTGTTCACGCGCGACGTGACGATCGGCGGCAACGCCTACACCGAGGAGATCCAGAAGCAGCTCGGCGTGTCGGCCGACGAGGCCGAGGCGTACAAGGTCGGCGGCAGCCACGAGGAGCACGGCGTCGTCCCGCAGGAGGTCGAGCGGATCATGGAGGGCGTGGCGGAGGTGATGGCCGGCGAGTTCCAGCGCTCGCTCGACTTCTTCCTCGCGACCACCGCCGACACGAACGTGTCGCGGATCGCGCTCGCCGGCGGCACCGCGAAGGTCGCGGCGCTGCAGCGCGCGATCGAGCGCCGATCGCGGTTGCCGGTCGAGGTCGTCGACGCGTGGAAGCGCGTCGCGATCGGCCCCGGCCTGGACAAGGCCTACCTCGCGGCCCACTCGCCCGAGGCGCTCGTCGGCGTCGGGCTCGCCCTGCGCGCGGCCAACGACAAGTAAGGGAGCACCGCGATGATCAAGATCAACCTCCTGCCGCAGCGCAAGCCGAAGCGCGTCGAGACGCCCGGCCAGCGCGACGTCGGCATCGGCGTGCTCGGGCTGATCGGCGCGGGCGCCGCGGTGTTCTTCCTGCTCCACCAGCCGGCGAAGGCCAAGCTCGACGACCTGCGCGCGACCAACGCGGACCTCCAGCAGAAGCTCGCCAAGCGCAAGGACGCGATCCGCGACCTCAAGGAGCTGCAGGCGGCCGTCGCGCTGGCCGAGTCGCGCACCGAGGCGATCGACAAGCTGATCGCCGCGCGCGCGGTCCCCGCCCACATGCTGCACGAGCTCGGCCTGATCCTCACGATGGGCGAGAAGCCGACGATGACCGACGACATGACCGCCAAGGTCAACGATCCGAACAAGGACACGTACAAGTTCCAGTTCGACTGGGATCCGCGCCACGTGTGGATCACCAAGTTCGTCGAGAAGCAGGGCGCGTTCACGCTCGAGGGCGGCGCCGAGTCCGACGCCGACGTGTCGCAGCTGACCAAGCGGATGCAGGCGTCCGCGTACTTCCAGGACGTGACGCCCCGGGGCGGCGCCCAGGTCGTCGACAAGGACAGCGGCCAGACCTACTACCAGTTCACCATCGCCGGAAAGGTCGTGTACTGATGGCGACGAAACCAGCCGGTGGGGGCGGTGTGCTCGCCGAGTTCGCCAGCCGGCCGCCCGGCTTCAAGGTGGCCGTGTTCGTCGGCATCGCCGTCGCGCTCGGCGCGCTCTACTACACGCTCGCGTACAAGGGCCTCGACGCCGACCTGAAGGCGGCGAACGACGAGAAGAACGCGCTGATCTCCCAGGGGCAGAAGCTCAAGAAGGACGAGGAGGAGTACAAGGCGCTCAAGACGCAGCAGGAGAAGCTGAAGGAGACGATCGCGCTCAACGCCGACGCGCTGCCGACGGCGGCCGAGCTGCCCGCGTTCTTCGACCTGCTCAACCGCAAGTTCGCCGAGGCCGGCGTCGAGGTGAAGAGCTGGAACCAGGAGAAGGAGCTCGCGGTCGAGCAGGGCGAGGGCGCCGACGTCGAGACCTACTACAAGGTCCCCGTCAGCATCGAGGTCCAGGCGACGTTCTTCGAGCTCAAGCGGTTCTTCTACCTGCTCTACAAGATGAGCCAGCGCGAGGGTGACGCGAAGGCGGCGGCGCCGCCGGCGCCGGCGCCCGCGCCGCAGGACGGCGCGGCGACCCCGCCCGCCCCGGCGATCGTCCCGCCGGCGGAGGAGCGCGATCGCATCGTCACGATCGAGGAGCTGACGATCGAGGACCCGCGCGTCGTCAACTCCGAGCTGGTGCTGACGGCGAGGTTCCGCGCGTCGACGTTCCGCCAGGACACGCCGGCGGGGCAGGCCGACGCCGCGGACAAGCCGGGCGCGGCGGGCAGCAAGACCAAGGCGCCGGCCAAGAACCTGCCGCAGAAGATGAAGGGCAAGGCCGAGGACGCGGTCGACAAGTCCGAGCAGCGCGCGCGCACCGGCGCCGAGGCCGATGGCGAGAAGCTCGCACCCGACAGCTCCGCGCCGGGCACCGGCGCCGAGCGCGTCAAGGGAGGCATCTGACCATGACGACGACCAACGCCCTGTGGATCGTCGCCGCGCTCGCGGTCGCCGCCAGCGGCTGCGGCGGTGACGAGGGCGGCGGCGGCGCCGCCAAGCCCGCGGCCAAGAAGGCGCCCGCCAAGGCGCCCGCGAAGAAGAAGAAGGCCGGCAAGAAGCAGGAGGAGCTGTCGTTCGTGCAGACGCTGGAGCGCACCGTCCCCGAGGGCGAGCGCAAGAAGATCCGGCGCCGGCTCACCGACCGCGACTTCGTCGGCACCGCCGACGGCTCCGGCAACCGCGATCCGTTCCGCTCGTTCGTGCTGCCGCTGGCCGGCGTCACCGGCGGGCCGGGCACCCTCACCGCGGCGAACACCGCCGAGCCGACCGATCTGTGCTCGAAGTCGAACCTCGTCGCGTCGAGCTACTCGGTCGACAGCCTCGCGCTGATCGGCATCATCCTCAAGGGCACGCGCTACTACGCGATGTTCCGGGACACCGGCGGGCGCGGCCACATCGTCGATCGCAACAAGTGCCTGGGCAAGGAGAAGGCCCAGGTCAAGGAGATCACCGAGGACTTCGTGACCTACGCGATCATCCCGGAGCAGGTGCCCGGCCAGCCGCTGCGGCCGGCGATCGAGAAGACGATCCTGCTCCACCCCAACGAGCTGCGCCCCGAGGACGTGTTCGACGAGGATCTCCAGCCGGTCACGCCGGCGGGGGACGCGTCGAGCGTCGCGCCGCTCGTCGACAGCGCGCCGCCGCCGGTCGCGCCGCCTCCGCCTCCGCCGCCCGGCGGTGGCACCTAGCCCGTTCACGCGTCTGCTCCCCGTCGCTTGCAAAAAGTTGTGATCGTCGCGGCGACGGGGCGACAATTTTTTTTGCCGTGAGTCGCTGGCCTCGAGCCAGCGCGTCGCGGGCGTCTCGACGGTGCCAGCCGGCACCACGGGAGACGTGCGTGCTGTGTCCTGGGGCCAGACCCCGAGGAGTCGCCATGTTCGATCGCATGACCAAGCTGTGCCTCCCCATCGCCGCGCTGCTCGTCGCGACCCTCGCGGTCGTCCGGCCAGCGGACGCGGGCAAGAACCGGATCGACGCCGTCCGGTTCGACGACGCCGGCCAGTCCACGACGATCCGCATCCGCGGCACGAGCGTCCCGACGTTCACCGTCTACAAGCTCGAACGACCCAACCGGGTCGTCGTCGACATCGCCAGCGCCGAGCTCGGCGCCAAGGTGAAGGCGCAGCAGGACAACGCCGAGACGATCACGGTCAGCACGTGGGCCGTCAACGCGGTCGCCGCGTACGAGCTCGACGACGGCGGCAAGCTGGTGCGCGTCGTCGTGACGCTCGCGCGCCCCGGCCGCTACGACGTCAAGGCCAGCGGCAACGACGTCGTCGTCACGGTCGCGGCGCGCGACGAGGCTCCGGCGAAGGCCGACGCGGCCGCGCTCGCCCAGGCCAAGGACGCCGCGGCGAAGGCGGAGCAGGACACGGCGCAGGCGCACAAGGCGCGCGCCGGCGCCGAGGCCGACGCGGCGCGCGCGCGCGCCCAGGCCGACGCCAGCAAGGCGGAGGCGGCCGCGGCCAAGCAGGCGCTCGCCGCGGCGGAGCAGGCGGCGGCGGACGCGCAGAAGGCGTCCGCGTCGGAGAAGGAGCAGGCGCGCAAGGCGGTCGCCGCGGCGAAGGCCGAGGCGGAGCGGACGCGCAAGGCGGAGGCCGCGGCCAGGGCCGAGGTCGAGCGGACGCGCAAGGCGGAGGCCGCGGCGAAGGCCGAGGCGGAGCGGACGCGCAAGGCGGAGGCCGCGGCGAAGGCCGAGGCGGCCCGCGTCCAGGAGGAGCTCGCCGCGGCGAAGGCCGAGGCGAAGCAGCACGAGCGCGACGCGGCCCAGGCGCGGCAGGCAGCGGCGGCGGCGGAGAAGGCCGCGGCGGCGGATCGCGAGCGGGTCGCGAAGGCCGAGGCCGACGCGGCGCGGGCCGAGGAGTCGGCGCGGCGCGCCAAGGCGGACGCGGCGCGCGATCGCAAGGCGTCCGAGGACGCGGCGCGGCGCGCCCAGGAGGACGCGGCGCGCGATCGCAAGGCGGCCGAGGAGTCGGCGGCGGCCGCGGCGCGCGAGCGCAAGGCGGCCGAGCAGGCCGCGGCGGAGGCGGCGCGGGATCGCAAGGCCGCCGACGACGCGCGGGCGGACGCGGCACGCGCGCGGGCCGAGGCCAAGGAGCGCGCCCGCGCGGCCGACAAGATCGAGGCCGAGGCGCGGCGCGCGAAGGCCGAGGCGGACGCGCAGCAGCGCGACGCCAAGGCGCTGCGGGCCGAGGCCGAGGCGATGCTGGCGGAGTCGAAGCGGCGGGCCAAGGAGTCGGCCGAGGCGGCGCGCGCGGCGCGCGCGGCGCAGGAGGCGGCGACCGAGGCCCAGGCGCAGGCCGAGCAGCGCGAGGCGGCGGCGAAGCAGGCGGCCAAGCAGGCCGCGGCGGAGCGCGCCGAGGCCCAGGCCGCCAAGCGCGAGGCCGAGGCGGCCGCGGCGCGCGGCGCGCGCGACGGCGACGCGCGGCTGGCGGACGCCGAGGCGCGGCTGAAGAAGGCGGAGGCGGCGCGCGTCGCCGCCGACAAGCAGCGTCAGCAGGCGGAGGCCGCGGCGGAGGCGGCGCGCGCCGAGGCGTCGGCGGCCAAGACCGCCGCCGATCAGGCCGCGACCGCCAAGCGCGCGGCCGAGGACGACAAGCAGGCGGCGCAGCGCGCCGCGGACGAGGCGAAGCGGACCGCGGCGCGCGCCGAGGAGCTGCGCGCGGCCGAGGTCGCCGCGGCGAAGAAGGCGGCGGCCGCGAAGGTCGCGGTCGAGGACGCCGAGCGCGCCAAGGCCAGCAAGCAGGAGCTCGAGGCCAAGCGCGCCGAGGCCAAGCGCCTCGCCGCCGCGGCCGAGACCGCGCGCGCCGAGCGCGAGCGCGAGGAGGGCGAGCTCGCCGGGATCGTGGCGCAGCGTCGCCGCGAGGAGGCCGAGCTCGAGCGCGTCCAGGCGGCGCGGGCCGAGGCCGAGGCGGCCGCGGCCGACGCGCGGGCCGAGGCGGCCCAGGCGCGGCGCGACGCCGAGGCGGCGCGCAAGACGGCGGACGCGGCGCGCCAGGAGGCGGCCGACGCGCGGCGCGAC
>WYBA01000214.1 GCA_011526095.1 Myxococcales bacterium
CGCCGCGGGCCGCGCGCGTCCGCGTCGTGATCCTCGACGGCCTGGCGCGCGCCGACGCCGACGCGTGGCTGCCGGGGCTGGCCGCCGTGCCCGGGGCCCGCGCGCTCACCGTCGACGTCGGGTTCCCGACCAAGTCGCTCGTCGTCCAGCACGTGCTGTGGACCGGGCTCACCGCGCAGCAGAGCGGGATCGCGGCGCGCAACGAGCGCCTCGACCCGCCCGCCGCGGGCACGCCGTCGCGGGTCCCCGGCGCGATCGCGGTCGTCGAGTCGCACCGGGCGATCGCGGACAGCTTCGGGTTCGCGGTCGTCCGGCCCGAGCCCGCCGCCGACCGCGTCGATCCCGACGCCTCGGCCGCGCAGGTCGCGGCGTGGCGTGACGGCGGGTTCGAGGCCGCGCTGCGCGAGGCGGCGGCGAGCGACGCGCCGCTGGTGCTGATCCACGTGCTGCGCATCGACGCCGCCGCCCACGCGTCGGGACGCGGCGCCGCGTACCGCGCCGCGATCGCCTGGGCCGACCGCGTGCTCGCCCCGGTGATCGCCGGGGACCGCGACGGCACGTGGCTGATCCTCTCGGATCATGGACACGTCCCGAGCGGCGGGCACGGCGACGCCGAGGACGAGGTCCGCCGGGTGCGGGCGTGGCTGCGGGGCCCGATCGCCCCTGGTGGGGAGCGCGAGCCGGATATCGATACAGTTATCGAAGCGGCCATCGAAGCGCGCGGCGCCGTGGACCCCGAGGTCCACCTGGTCGACCTCGCGCGCTGGCTGGCGGAGACCTGCGGCGTCGACCGCGACGGGCGCGACGGGCGCGCGGTCGGGCGCCCGCTCGCGGTGGCGATCGCGCACCCCGATCGCGACGCGACGCTGCCCGCGCCCGGGGCGGCCCGGTGGCTGGTCGCGGCCGCGCTGGTGGCGAGCGCGCTGATCGCCGCCGGGCGCGTGCTCGGTCGTCGCGCGTGGCTGGCGGCCTGGCCCGTCGCGTCCGCGGCGCTGGTGCTGGTCGCGCACGGCGTCCCCACGCTGTCGAGCCGGCCGCCCGGCGCGGTGCTGCTCGCCGCGGGCGCCGTGCCCGCGGCGGCGGCGTGGTGGCTCGGCGCGCGCGGAGCGTCCGGTGTCCGGACACTCGGGGCGGCGCTCGCGCCCGCGGTGATGGTCGTCGTCGGGCTCGCCGTGGTGGCCGGGGTGCCGGCGGCGCTGCTCGGCGGGCCGCCGGCGCGCCTGCCGTGGTGGACGGGCGCCCTCGGCGCCGCGACGGGGGTCCTCGCCGGCGCCGCCGGCGCCGTCGGCGGCCTGCTCGTCGCGTCCGGAGTGCGGACGGTCGCGTCCGCGGGTCGGACGGCCGCGTCCGGCGGTCGGACCGATGTGTCCGCCTCACGGACGTCATCGGGATGACACACGTCCGACCTCCGGACGCCACGGTCCGGAGTGCGGACCGACTGGCCACAGGCCTGTGGATCGGCCCCTCCCAAAGGGTGGTTATCCACAGCCATGGCAAGAGCTAACAGCCTGGAACCGCACGGCATGGCGGGTCCGTGGAGATCCTTGTGGACAACCTGTTGTTTCGAGGCGGCTGGCGAGGTCCGGAGTGGCGTGGCGTCGCGTACTTGTCCCGTATGTGTCCGTACATCCGACACGCACGATGACACCCGTTCACCTACATGGTGAGACGTGAGGTGACATCGGCGCAGCCCCGGGAGTGAGCCGCTGGTGGAGCGAGGCGCCGGCGCCTCCGCCGCGGGCGGCGATCGACGGCCACGTCGCGCAGCCGGTTCGAGCCAGTTCGCCGCCTCTCGGCTGCGCTCGCGATCGCCGCCTCTTCGCTGCGCTCGCGATCGCCGATTCTTCGCTGCGCTCGCGATCGCTGGAGCGCCCGTTGGTGCGCGCGAGCGCGACGGTTAGATCCGCAAACGGCGTTGGACGTCTACGGCCGGCAAGAACTTGGGAGCCACCATGAGGACGCCACTGCTCGCGAGCGCGTGCACGCTCGCGCTGATCACCCCTGCGCTCGCGCAGCCGCCACCGCCGATGGGCGACGATGACGGCTACACCGACGAGCTGACCTACGAGACCGAGGGCGAGGACGTCGGCCTGGCGATCGCGGTCGACGCCGAGATCTACGCCGGCGGTGCGTGGGAGCGCAGCGACGCCGGCACCGGCTCGGCGTTCGAGCTCGAGCGCGGCGAGGTCGGCACGCGCCTGGCCTACGGCGATCGCCTCCGCGCCGAGCTGAGGCTCGAGACGGTGCGCTCGCTCGGCGATCCCGCGATGCCCGAGGCCAGCGACGGCGCGCTCCTCGTGCGCGGCAAGCGCGCGTGGCTCGCCTGGCAAGATCGCCCCACCCGCGGCGCGCTGCTCGAGGTGCGCGGCGGCCTGATCCCGGATCCGTGGATCGAGGCGGTCGAGAGCGGCTACGAGCTGCGCGCGCTGCGGCCGACGATCGGCGAGAGCGCCGGGCTGCTCGACACCGCGGACCTCGGCGTCGCGGCGGTGGTGGCGTCGCGGATCGCGCGGCTCCAGCTCGCGGTGACCAACGGTGAGGGCCACGCCCGGATCGAGCAGAACCGCGGCAAGGACGTGTCGGGCCTGCTGTCGCTGCGGCTGCCGCGCGTCGCGCGCTCGCTCGATATCTCGTCGCACGTGCTGGGGCGCAGCGGCTCGGCCGGCCCCGACGGCGGGCGCAACCACCGCGTCGGCGTCGCGCTCACCGTCGACGGCGCGCGCCACGGCGGCGGCGTCGAGTGGCTGGGGGCGTGGGGCGTCGCCGGGGATCCCGGCGTGAAGTCGTTCTCCGCCGGGTGGTGGGGCTACGCCACCATCACCGCGCGCACCGGCGTCGCCGCCCGGCTCGACGTGCTCACGACCCAGGACTTCGGCGCGGACACGCGGGGCTCGGAGCTGATCACGACCATCGCGCTGTGGCGCGACCTGGTGCCGCGCGGCGACGCGCGCGTCCGCGACTTCGGCGTGCGCGCCTACCTGGCGGCGCAGGTCGATCGCGTGCCCGACATGCCCCCCGCCCTGCCGACCGCGAGCGCGATGGACGCCACCCGCTTGATGCTCGTCCTCGCCGCGACCGCGCACGAGGACATCTGACCCTGCGCCACGCGCGGGCTCACTTCGCGCAGGCGGCCTGATCGCCCTGGGTGCACGCCTGCGCGCGCAGCGCCGTCGCGCGCGCCTCGTCCTTCGGCACGCCCGTGCCGGCGGCGTGGAGGTCGGCGAGCACGCGGCACGCCGGGCCGTCGCCGTGCTCGCACGCCATCTTCAGCCACACCGCCGCCGCCGCCGCGCCGCGCGGCAGGCCGCGGCCCTCGAGGTAGGCGACGCCGACGTAGCGGCAGCCGGTCGGGTCGCCGCCGTCGCACGCCTTCTGGAACAGCCGCGCCGCCGCAGCGTCGTCGCGCGCCGTGCCGACGCCGTCCATCGTGACCAGCCCGAGGTTGGTGCAGGCCAGGGACAGGCCGCCGTCGCACGCCCGGCGGAACGCGTCGACGGCGCGCGCCGGCTCGCCGGCGCGGGTGAGCGCCAGGCCGAGGTTGCGGCAGCCCAGCAGGTGGCCGCCGTCGCACGACTGGCCGTAGAGCTCGAGCCCGCGGCTGGCGTCGGCGGGGACGCCGTGGCCCTCGGAGACGACGAGGCCGAGGTTGTTGCACGCGCTGGCGTGGCCGTGCTCGCACGCCATCCCGAACAGCGCCGCGGCGCGCGTCGCGTCCGCCGGGACGCCGGCGCCCTCGGCGTACATCACCCCGAGGTTGCGGCACGCCTCCCAGTCGCGCGCGACGCACCGCGCGTCGAGGTCCTTCACCGGATCGCCGCTCGGCTTCACCGCCGGGGCGGCGTCGCGCCCGGCGCCCGCCGCGGCCTTGCCGCCGCCGCCGCCGTCAGGCTTCGACGAGCAGGCGGCGCACAGCACCAGGCTCGCGACGGCGATCCGCTTCATGGCCGCACCGCTTACCACGCCGCCCGGGGCGCGCGCTACGACGGCATCGCGCCGACGATCGTGCGCCGGTAGGCGTCGTCGGCCGGCTTGCCGCCGCCGGGGATGGCCGCCGACGCCGCGACCAGCGCGAGCGCGACCGCCGCCGCGACCGCCGCGGATCGCCACGCCCCGCGCAGCGTCACCGCGGCGCCGGCCGCCAGCGCGACGAGGATCGCCAGGTACGGGGCCATGCTCGCGCCGCCGCGCAGGCCGACCAGCCAGCCGAGGTTCCACGGCGCGTGGCCGTCGCCGAGCAGGCGCAGCGTGATCTCGTGGACCGGGTTCTCGAACTTGGTGTCGGGGAAGTACGGGAACAGCGCCGCGGTCAGCCCGTAGGTGACGAGCCCGACCACCGCGAGCCCGGCCGCCGCGCCGCCGAGCCACCACCGCCGCGCCTCGGCCGCCGCGATCGCGACCGCGATCGGCGGCAGCACGAACGGCAGCATCGCCATGATGTAGCGCGGGCCGACCTGCCACCCGCCGCGCCAGAAGCTCAGCGCCGAGACGAACAGGATGTAGATGACCGCGACCGCGAGCGAGACGACCGCGTGGCCGCGCTGGGCCGGGTCGCGCAGCATCAGCCACCACCCGGGCAGCGCGAGCACCACCATCGGCCACAGGAACACCAGGCCGTTGTCCGGCGCGACCATCGAGCCGTGGAACGCGACCCACCGTAGCTGATCCATCCCGAGCAGCCCGCGCTGGTGGAAGTGCGCGAACGTGTCCGACGCCTCGTAGCCGGTCAGCCACGGGCTGCCGAAGCACGCCGCGTGGTACGCGAGCAGGATCGCGATCGGCAGCGCCGCGCCGGCCACGGCGTACCCGATCGCCGCGAGCGCGCCGGGCCGCCGCCACAGCCGGATCGCGACCCACAGCGCGACCGGCACGGCGGCGAACACGGCCTGGTAGTCGACCAGCGGCGCGGCGCCGGCGAGCGCCCCGGCCAGCGCCATGCGGCGCCACCGCCCGTCGTCGACCGCGCCGACCGCGACGATCCACGCGCCGCCGACGCACACCGCCGACAGCGGGTGGGAGATGAACAGCACCGAGTAGAGGAAGAACATCGACCCGACGCCGAACCCCAGCAGCGTCACCCGGCGCGCGCCCACCGACGGCGTGAACCGGCCGAGGAACCCCCACAACGCCCACAGGAAGGCGAGCGACGGGAGCATCCCGGTCGTGAACCGGCTCATCCACATCACCTCGGTCAGCGACGGCTCGCCGCCCGTGACGCCGTGCCACGCCTTGACCAGCAGGTAGCCGGGGATCGCCGCCATCGACGAGCCGGGCGCCTTGTTCGAGTAGTGCCGGCCGACGTGCTTCTTCGGGGCGACCCGCCACCGCCCGCCGACCTCGGCGACGTCGCGCATGACCAGGCGCGCGCGCGACACGTCGGCGGTGGTGCCCCACCGCGCCACGCCGGTGTCGATCGCGAACGTGCCCTCGTCGACCATCGCCATGACCAGGTAGGCGCGGGGCAGCTCGTTCGCGCTGTGGATCTTGTCGAACCACGGGAACGAGTAGACGTAGGCCAGGACGATCAGGACCGCCCACCACCGCCGGCGCAGCCAGCCGACCAGCCGGGGGCCGAGCCGAGGCGGGGGCGAGGCGCTCACCGAGCCGATATACCGGCCCGCGACGCGCTGCGGAAGCGCCGCGGCTGGCTTTGCGGCGCCGGGCGTGCGTGGTACCACCCTCGTCCTTCGATGCTCCTGTCCATCCTCATCCCGGCGTACCAGGAGGAGGCCACGATCGGCGAGATCCTCAAGCGGGTCGCCGCCATCGACACCCAGGCCGTGGGCTTCGACAAGGAGATCGTCGTCTGCGACGACGGCTCGAAGGACCGCACGTTCGCGATCGCGAGCGAGCTCGCCGCCGCCGACCCGCGGATCCGCGTGGTCCGGCACGAGCAGAACCGGGGCAAGGGCGCGGCGATCCGCACCGCGCTCGCGGCCGCGACCGGCGACTACGTCCTGATCCAGGACGCGGACCTCGAGTACGAGGTCACCGACTACCCGGCGCTGCTCGCCGAGGTCGCGCGCGGCGCCGACGTCGTCTACGGCTCGCGGTTCCTCGACACCCCCCGCCCGACCGGGATGAAGACCGCGAACTTCATCGCCAACCGGATCCTCACGGTGACCGCGAACCTGCTCTACGGCATGTCGATCACCGACGAGGCGACGTGCTTCAAGGTGTTCCGCACCGACCTCTTGCGCGACCTGCACCTCGAGTGCACCGGGTTCGAGTTCTGCCCCGAGGTCACCGCCAAGCTCGGCCGCCGCAAGATCAAGATCGTCGAGGTCCCGATCTCGTACACCGCGCGCGCGATCGAGGAGGGCAAGAAGGTGCGGTGGACCGACGGGTTCGAGGCGATGTGGGTGCTGGTCCGCGAGCGGTTCCAGAAGGAGCGCCCGCGCCGGTGAGGCGGCGGCTCGCCGGCGACGCGCGGCGCGGCTTCGCCGCCGCCACCGGGGCCGCGGTCGCGATCGCGGTCGTCGAGGCGATCGCGGCGCTGGTGGCCTACCCCGGCCCGCTCGGCGCGGGGATGGTGGCGCGGTTCGTCGCGCTCGACGTCACGCTGGTCGCGCTGGCGTGGGCGATCGCGGCGCCGCTCACCGGCGCGGCGTTCTGCGCGCCACGGCTGGCGCGCTGGCTCGGGGACGGCCGCGCGGCCGCCCGCGCCTACCCCGGCCCGCTGGTGCGGCCGGTGCCGGCCGGGTGGATGGTGCGCGGCTGGCTGCTCGTCGGCGTCGCGGCGCTGTACTTCACGTGGTCGACGCGGGCGACGCGCCGCGGGATCGATCAGTTCAAGGAGCACGACCTGCTGGCGATGCTGCTCAGCGTCCAGCAGCTCGTCGTGGTCGCGGCGCTGGTGACCGTCGCGCTGGTGCTGGCGCGCGCCGGCGACCGGGCGGTGGCCGCATGGCGCCGGCGGCTCGGGGACCGGCGCTGGGCCCGCGTGATCGGGGCCGCGCTCGGCCGCCCGGGCCCGGCCGCGGCGCTGGTGGCGGCCGCGGTCTGCGGGTGGCTCCTGTACAAGGCCCACCACTGGCCGCCGCTGCGCCCGCTGATCCCGTGGCGGTGGATGCTCGTCGGCGCCGCGGCGCTCGCCGGCGGCGGCTGGACGATCGCCCGCGCGCGCCGCGGCCTGGTGTTGCCGGTCGCGCGCGCCGCGCGTCGGCGGCTCGCGCTCGGCGCCGCGGGGGCGATGGCCGTGCTGGTCCCGCTGACGCTGATGAAGTGCGGCGCCGACCCCGACGCCAAGGGCGTCGCGATCTCGTCGTCGCCGCTGCTCGGCGCGGCGATCGGGTGGGTGCGCAAGGCCAACGACCTCGACCGCGACGGGTTCGGCTCGATGCTGGGCGAGAAGGACTGCGCCCCGTTCGACGCCAAGATCCGCCCCGGCGCGCGCGACCTGCCCGACGACGGCATCGACCAGAACTGCGACGGCCGCGACTTCTCGATGCGCGACCTCGTCGTCCCCGCGGGCGAGCAGATGGAGGTTCCGGCGGCGTTCCGCCGGGACTGGAACGTCCTGCTCCTCACGATCGACACCGTCCGCTACGACCACACCTCGTTCGGCGGCTACCGCGACGGGCCCAAGCGGCGCGACACGACCCCGCGGCTGGCCGAGCTGGTCGAGCGCTCGGTGTCGTTCACGTTCGCCAACGCGCCGTCGGCGGGGACGATGGCGTCGGTCCCGGCGATCCTGACCTCGCGGTTCTTCCACAGCGGCATCGCGCTCGACGAGACGACGCGCAAGCCCAAGATGCCGCCCAAGCTCAAGCCGGAGAACGTGACGCTGCCCGAGGTGATGAAGCGCGGCGGCTACACGACCGGCGCGATCCTCAGCCACGAGTACTTCAACGACTGGGGCATGAACCAGGGCGTCGACGACTACGACAACTCGATCGGCAAGAAGCCCGATCCGTTCCGCGTCTCGTCGCACGAGTCGACCGATCGCGCGATCTCGTGGATCTCGCGCCACAGCCAGAAGAAGTGGTTCCTGTGGGTCCACTACCTCGACCCGCACGGCCGCTACGTCGCCCACCCCGGCGAGGTCGACTACGGCTCGAGCGAGGAGGACCTCTACGACGGCGAGCTGTACTACACCGACAAGCACGTCGGTCGGCTGCTCGACGAGATCGCGCGGATGCCCGGCGGCGATCGGACGATCGTCATCATCACCAGCGACCACGGCGACGCGTTCAACGAGCACGGGTTCGTCAACCACGGCCAGGCGCTCTACCGCGAGCTGCTCCACGTCCCGCTGATCTTCCACGTGCCGGATCTGCCGCCGCGGCAGGTCGGCGGCGCGACCAGCCCGCTCGACATCCTGCCGACCGTGGCGGACCTGTGCGGCATCGACGTCAGCGACCTGAAGATGGAGGGCCAGAGCCTGGTCCGGCAGCTGTTCACCGGCGAGGAGGCGCTCGACCGCGTCGTGTTCGCCGAGACCAACTACCCCAAGCCGCTGCGCGCGGCGGTCCGCCACGACTACAAGCTGATCTACGACCTGCAGAACAACCTCTACCAGCTCTACCGGCTCGCCGCGGACCCGTGGGAGAAGACCAACCTCGCGACCAAGGATCCGCAGGCGCTGGCCGAGATGCAGGCGCACATGGACGCGTGGCTGACCCGTGTGATGTTCGAGCGCGACCCGGTGTTCAACCAGGCGATCGCCAAGAGCACGGGCGTGCTGCTGGCGTCGCCGCCGGCGCCGACGTTCCCGCTCGCCGGCACGACGTTCGACGGCGGCTCGATCGAGGTCGTCGGGTTCGAGCTCGATCCCAAGGGCGGCCCGCCGCGCGCCGGCGCCAAGATCACGCTGGTCGTCTACTTCAAGGTCGCGTCGCGGCCGACCGGCGCGTTCAAGCTCCAGGGACAGGCGTGGCTGGTCGACGGCGCCACGTTCGATCCGCGCGCCGCGACGACGCGCAAGATCGCGCGGTCGTCGCAGCGGATCACCGCGGACGGCTACCTGCCGTCGGACCGGTGGAACGCGGGCGAGCACATCCGCGAGACGTTCACGATCACGCTGCCGGCGGACTGGGCGAACGGCCCGGGCGACGCGCTGGCGTTCGGCGTGACGATGTCCGGCGCCAGCGGCAAGGTGCCGGTGACCGGCGTGGTGTCCGCCTCGGACGCCGCGCTCGCGGTGCTGGGGACGGTGCCGCTGACGCGGGACGCCGCGGCGACCGACGCCGGCGTGGCGCCCGCGCCCGCAGCCGACGGCGGCACGGCCGTGCGGCCGCTGCCGCGCGGCCCGATCGCGCCGGCCATCACGCCGCCGAACAAATGATTCTGCGGGGCTGCGTCAGCGAGGGAGGATCGGCGGTCGCGCCGGCGTAGTAGGATCGCCCAGCATGGCGATCACCGACCTGGCCAGCTTCTTCTTCCAGCAGATCCGCGAGGCGGAGCAGGAGGGCAGCCGCGTCTACGAGCCGATGATCGGCGTGGTCACCGACAACAAGGACCCCGAGAAGCTGATGCGGGTCAAGGTGAAGCTGCCGGCGCTGGGGATGCAGGACACCACGTACTGGGTGCCGATGGTGTCGCTCGGCGCGGGCAAGGACCGCGGGTGGTTCTTCCTGCCGGAGGTCGACGACGAGGTGCTCGTCGCGTTCGAGCACGGCGATCTCGACCGCCCGATCGTCATCGGCGCGCTGTGGAACGGCAAGGACAAGCCGCCCAAGGACCAGCCGAGCGGCAACCCGATCCGGACGCTGGTGTCGCGCGCGGGCGCGGTGGTCGAGCTCGACGACGACGCGGGCAAGGTCACGATCAAGGACGGCGGCGGCAAGGGCGAGTGGGTGATCGACTCCAAGGCCAACAAGATGACGATCAAGGCGGCCACGGGTGACGTCGCGTTCGACGCGGCGACGGGCGATCTGCAGATCGAGTGCGCCGAGGCCGACCTCAAGGGCTCGGTCAAGTTCGACGTCCGCGGCAACGGCGTGAACCTGTCGGCGGCCAGCGAGGTCAAGCTCGAGGGCTCCGGGATGCTGTCGGTGTTCGGCGCGTCGACCGACATCAACCCCGGCGGTACGCCGTCGGCCGGCGCGGCGTCGACGAGCCCGGAAGAGACGCCCGACCCGGTCGGGAGCTGAGGCGACCACACGGGGCTCGCCGCCCCGCCCGACGAGCGAGGCTCGTCGGGCCCCACCCCGCCCAGAACCGGAACCGCGCCGGGGCCCGCGCCGCGGCGCCGGCGCCGGCTCAGCCCTTGGCGCCGCGCTTGCGCTGCGTCTTGGCCTTGCCGAGCACGCGCAGCGGCGTGCCGCGGAAGCCGTAGCGCTTGCGTAGCTGGTTGGCGATGAACCGGCGGTAGGCGGTCGACAGCCCGGACAGGTCGTTGACGAACAGCAGGAACGTCGGCGGCGCGACCCGGCCCTGGGTCATGTAGTAGACGCGCACGGCCTTGCCGCGGTGGACCGGCGGCGGCGTGGTCTCGCACACCTCGGCGAAGAACCGGTTGAGCTCCGCCGTCGGGATCCGGCGGCGGTACTGCGCGGCGACCTGATCGACCACGTCGAGCAGCCGGTCGACGCCGTCGCCGCGGCGCGCCGACAGCATCGTCGTCGGCGCCCACGACAGGAAGTGGTACGTGTCCTTCATCTGCTGGCGCAGCTCGTCGCGGACGACGTCGCCGGCGATCAGGTCGGACTTGTTGAGCGCGAGCACCAGCGCCTTGCCCGCGTCCTCGACCAGCCCGGCGATCCGCGCGTCCTGCTCGGACGGGCCGAGCGAGGCGTCGATCACCAGCACGACGACGTCGGCGCGCTCGATCTGGGCCAGCGCCATCGTCACCGACAGCTTCTCGACGTCCTCGTCGATCCGCGCCTTGCGCCGGATGCCGGCGGTGTCGACCAGGACGTAGCGCTTGCCGCGCAGCTCGAGCTCGGTGTCGACCGGGTCGGTCGTCGTGCCGGGCACGTGGTGCACCAGCGAGCGCTCCTCGCCGGCGAGCCGGTTGAGCAGCGACGACTTGCCGGCGTTTGGCTTGCCGACCAGGGCGACGCGCAGCGGGCGATCGGCGTGGGCGGCGTCGGCCGCGGCCGCGCGCTCGTCGTCGGACAGCTCGGCGTCGACGGCGTCGGCGTCGCCGTCGCCGTCCGCCTCCTCGGCTTCCCCCTCGCCCGCCGCCGGCGCGACCGCGCGCACCGTGCGGTCGACCAGGGCCTCGAGCAGATCGTCGCAGCCGCGGCCGTGCGCGGCCGAGATCGGGAACGGATCGCCGATGCCGAGCTCGAAGAACTCCGAGGCGAGCGTGTCGCGCTTGGGGCTGTCGATCTTGTTGACCGCGAGCATCATCGGCTTGCCGGTCGTGCGGATCTGCTCGACGATCGTCTGGTCGAGCGGCGTGACGCCGGCGTGGCCGTCGACGACGAGCAGGACCAGGTCCGCCTCCTCGATCGCGCGGCGCGCCTGACGGTGGATGCCCGCGCCGATCACGTCGGACTCGGCCTCGGGATCGAGGCCGCCGGTGTCGACGACGCGCACCTGCGTGCCGAAGTACTCGAGCTGGCCGTAGCGGCGGTCGCGGGTCAGCCCCGGCGTGTCGTGGACGAGCGCCGGGCGCCCGCCGACGAGCCGGTTGTACAGGGTGGACTTGCCGACGTTCGGCCGACCGACGATCGCGACCAGCGGGATCATGCCGCGCCTCCGGTACCCGTCGAGCCGCGCGTGGTGTAGCCGAGCGACGACAGGCCGCGCTGCCCCTGGCTCCACTCCGGCACGACCTTGACGTGCAGCGTGAGGTGGACCGGGCAGCCGAGCAGCTCGGCGACCGCGGCGCGCGCGTCGATCCCGAGCTGCTTGATCCGCGCCCCGCCCTTGCCGACGACGATCGCCTTCTGCGAGTCGCGCTCGACCACGACGACCGCGCCGATCACGACGTCCTTCTGGGACGGCCGCTCCTCGTAGCGCTCGATCATGACGGCGGCGGCGTACGGCAGCTCCTGGCCGAGCTGGTGGTAGAGCTGCTCGCGGATCAGCTCGCCGGCGAGGAACCGGTCGTCGCGGTCGGTGAGCTGATCGGGCGGGAACAGCGCCGGGCCGCGGGGCAGCAGGCGCGCCAGCGCCAGGCACAGCGGCGCCAGGCCGTCGCCGGTCAGCGCCGACACCGGCACGATCTCGGCCTGCCTCTCGGCGGCCCAGGCGTGCCACGCCTCCATCAGCGGCAGCAGCTCCGGCTTGGCGACGCGGTCGATCTTGTTGAGCGCGACGACCAGCGGGCGCGAGCGGACCAGCTCGCCCAGCGCCGCGGCGTCGGGCTCGCCGAGGCGGCGCGGCAGCCGGCCGCGGGCGTCGGAGGCGTCGACGACGAGCAGCACGCAGTCGGTCTCGCCGGCGGCGGCGAGCGCCTCGTCGCGCATGTAGCGGCGCAGCGCGCCCTTGCCGTCCTGGATCCCCGGCGTGTCGACGAACGCGAGCTGGGCCCGCGCCGGCGCCGGCTCGTCGGGCAGCGCGACGTGGTGGATGCCGAGGATGCGGTTGCGCGTCGTCTGAGGCTTGGGGGAGACGGCGGCGAGCCGCACCCCGAGCACGCGGTTGAGCAGCGTCGACTTGCCGACGTTGGGCACCCCGACGATCGCGCAGAAGCCGGCGCGGACGATCGGCGGGCCGTCGTCGGCGGCGGGCGGAGTGGCGGGGTCGTCGGACACGAGGGGGCAGCGTATAGCGCGCCGCCCCGGGGGTTACAAGCGCGCCGCGGGCGCGGGTGTCGGAGGCGCCGGGTACGGTGCCCGCCCATGGGCTGGTTCGCCCTCGTCACCGCGCTGGCCGCGCTCGTCGCGGCGGTGCTGCCCGCGCCCGGGATGTTCCTGGCGATGGGCCTGGGCATCGCCGCGCTCGGGCTGGGCTGGGCCGGCTACCGGCGGCGCGACGACGCGGGCCCCCGGCGGCTGGCCGGCGCCGCCGGGCTGGCGATCGCCGTGCTCGCGCTGGGCCTGGCGGGCGTGCGCTACGGCCTGACCCTGGCCGCGGTCGACCGGCTCGAGCGCCTGCTCGGGGCGTGAGCCGTCACGCGGTCGCGATCAGCACCGCGCCCGCCGCCGCCGCGCCCAGCAGCAGCAGCCACAGCGCGGCGCCGCGCCACACCGCCCCGAGGTCGACCGAGGCGATCAGCTCGCGCAGCTCGATCGCCCGGCGCTCGGCGGTGGCGATCGCGACGTCGCGCTGCTCGACCGCGTCGAGCCGGCGCGTGAGATCGCGCGGGCGATCGGCGTAGAGGCGCTCGCCGAGCTCGACCAGGGCGCGATCGCGATCGCCCTGGGCCTCGGCGACGGCGCGGGCCTCGACCTTGCGCCGCGCCTCGACCGCGGCGACGCGATCGGCGGCGCGAGCGCGCGCCTGCTCCTGGCCGCGCCGCGCGGCGGCGACGCGCTCGGTGGCCGCGGCGCGCTCGGCCGTGAGCGCGGCGATGCGAGGCAACAGCGCGTCGAGCGCGGCGGCGATCGCCGGCTCGTCGCGCGCCACGGCCTGGCGGTCGGCGCGCAGCGAGGCGAGCTCGGCCTCGACCGCGGCGCGGTCCGCGGCCTGGCCCTTGACCGAGACCAGGCTGGCCTGCGCCGCGGACATCTTGCGGTCGATCGACGCCAGGGTGTCCTTGAGCTCGGCGGCGCGCTTGCGGGTGGCGGCGGCCTCGCGCTCGAGCGGCGCGAGCTCGGCGTCGAGGCGGGCGACCTCGGCCTCGTCGGCCTCGATCTCGCGGGCGAGGCGGTGGTGCTCGCGCTCGCGCTCGCGCTCGATCGCCTCGAGCTCCGCGTCGGAGGCGGCGGCGGCGCCGGCGTGGCGCGACCGGCGCTCCTCGATGTCGGCGAGCTCGTCGCGCGAGGTGCGCACCGCGGTCTGGTCGAAGCGGTCGTCGGCGACGGCGGCCCGCCCGAGCTCCGCGAGGCGCTCGGCGCGCGCGGCCTTGAGCGAGGCGAGCTCGGCGTCGACCGCGGCGAGCTCCTTGCGCGCGCGGCGCACGCCGCGCCAGGCGGTGAAGACGTAGGCCAGCAGGCCGGCGACGCCGGGCCGGCGCGGCAGCGTCGGGGCGTCGCGCAGCCCGGCGACGACGTGGGCCGGCGCCGTGGAGGCGCCGACGCGAGGCGCGGACGGTGGGGCCGGCGTGCCCGCCGCGGCGGCGCGGGCGGCGCCGGGGTCGACGGTGGTGGCGTCGTCGTCACGCCCCGGGCGCATCGGGCGCGCCGCGACGGCGACGGGACCGGTAGCTCGGGCGCCAGACGGCGACGGCGGCGGCGACGGCGGCGGTGAGGTCGGACGCTTGCTCCCGGGCGGCGGCGGTGGCGACGTCGGGCGCTTGCTCCCGGGCGGCGGCGGCGGCGCCGGGCGCGGCCGGCCGGGCGCGGCAGAGGGAGCGTCCCGCAGGCCCTCGGGCGGCGGGGCGACCACGGTCGGGCGCGCCTGCTCGAACCCGTCGGCCCGCTCGTAGGGCGCGGTCGACAGCGCCTCGGCCGGGTCGGTCAGGGTGCGCGCCACCACCGGCGCCTCGGGGACCGCCGCCTGGCGGACGGTGTCGAGCCCCGGATCGTCCTCGTCGCCTCCCGCGAGCCCGGCGGGCGGCAGCGCCGTTTGCCGTTCGGTCTCGATGGCTTGGGCCGGGACGCTCCAGCCGTCCGCGAGGTCGGCGATGCGATCGCGCGTGGCGTCGCCCAGCCGTCGTCGCTGGCGGTCGTCCTCCGACACGTCCGGCACGATACCACGCAGGCGCAACTGCCTGGACTTTCCGGTCAGAGGCAGACACTGCCTGCATCGTTGGCATGCATGTCAACGACGTTGGCGATATGGTGGACGTCGGTGGCAGAGGTCCTCAACGACCGCTACGAGGTGCTCGAGGTGCTCGGCGGCGGGGCGCAGGGCGAGGTGCTGCGGGTGCGGGACCGGGAGAGCGGCGCGCGACGCGTGCTCAAGACGGTCCGGCGCGACGGCGCGAGCCCGGACGCGCTGCTGGCCGAGTTCGCCCACCTCGGCGCGCTGCGCGACCCCGCGCTGCCGCACGTCCACGACGTCGGGATCGCCGCCGCCGGCACCCGCGTCCCGGCGGGCGCCGTGTTCTTCACCGCCGACGAGCTGGAAGGCGCGCCGCTGCTCGACGCCGTCGTCTCCAGCCCGCCCGACGAGCTGGCGCGGCTGGTGTGGATCGTGGCGCGCGACGTCGCGGGCGCGCTCGCCACGCTCCACGGCGCCGCCCTGCTCCACCACGACGTCACGCCCGCCAACGTGATCGTGTGCGGGCGCGGCGCCGCCCGGCGCGCGGTGCTGGTCGACCTCGGCCTCGCCGCGGCCGCGGCGGCGACCGGGCTCGCGCGCGGGACGCCGGCCTACCTCGCGCCCGAGGCGCTCGCCGGCGCCGCCGTGCCCGCCTCGGATCTGTGGAGCCTGGGCGCGACCCTGCACCACGCGGCGACCGGGCGGCCGCCGTTCGCCGGCGACGACGTGGGCCGCCTCGCCCACGCGATCCTCACCCGCGACGTCCCGCCGATCACCACGCTGCCGCCGCCGCTCGCCGCGGTGATCGCCCGGCTGCTGGCGCGGCGCGCGGCCGACCGTCCGCCGTCGGCGCTCGCGCTCGTCGCCGAGCTCGACGAGATCGCGGCGGCGATCGAGCCGCGGGTGCCAGCCCGCCCCGCGGTCACCGCCCGCGCGCCGCGCCCCGCGGCCTCGCTCGTCGGCGCCGAGCCGGTGATCGCCGCGCTCGCCGCCGCGCTGGGCGAGCCCGGCGCGGTGCGCTGGCTCGACGGGCCGGTCGGCGCGCG
>WYBA01000026.1 GCA_011526095.1 Myxococcales bacterium
CCATCACCCGTGTCAGCCGCGCGCGCGGCGCGCGGCGCAGCGGACTGTCAGCGTCCTTCGACACGGGCCTCGCTGGCGCTCGGCCCTGCTCAGGACGAGCGGGGGCTTGCCGACGGAGACGGGGACGGAGACGGAGACGGAGACGGAGGCGGAGACGGAGACGGAGACGGAGGCGGAGACGGAGGCGGAGACGGAGGCGGAGACGGGCTCGGGCTCACCGTGGCGGGGGCGCGGTCTCGACGACCGTGGCGCCGGCGTCGTCGGACACGACGAGGATCGCGAAGCGCTCGACGCGGTCGAGGTCGTCGGTCGACAGCGTGGCGTAGTCGAACCGGCCGCGGACGTCGGTGTAGCCGTCCTTGAAGAACGCGACGTCACCGCCGGGGCGCCGGCCGTACACCTTGACGTAGGTCGCGGGCAGCGCGGCCTGGGTCGAGGCGCGCAGCACCCGGACCTGGCCGTACTGGTGCATGAGCTGCACCGCCAGATCGTGCGCGTAGTGGGCGACCGCGCGGCGCAGGCCCGGCGCGGCGGCCTCGATCACCAGGTTGGCGCCGCGCGCCGCCTCGGGCAGCGCGACGGTCGTGCGGCCGCTGGCGCCGAGCGCGACGTCGACGACGTGGTTGGGCTCGATCCACGCGAACCGGTCGACGTCGCCCTGGACGAACGGCTGGCGCGAGAACAGCAGCTCGATGTCCATCCGGTACAGCCGGAGCTGGCACGCCGCGACCGCGTGGTGCTGCAGCACGATCTCGCCGCGCTCGATCGTCAGCTCGAGCGACGGCTGGCGCGCGGCCGCCTCGTCCATCCGCTGGTCGCGGCTGTCGGCGTCGACCGCCACCGCCGGGCCGCGCCCCGCCGCCTCGTCGAGCATCGCGACCAGCGCGGCGAACCGGTTGCGCCAGCGGTCGACCGGGTGGTCGACCCACGGCGCGGCGAGCGCGCGCGCCTCGGCCAGCGCGCCGCGCGTGCACGCCGCGTAGGCCGCGAGGTAGGCGTGCTGCAGCCGCGTCGCGACGTGGTCGGGGCGGACGCGCGCCAGCTCGGCGAGCGCGTCGTCGACCCGGTCGAGCGTGAGCAGGTAGTGCGCCGCGGCGAGCCGGTCGGCGTCGGTCGGGCGCGCGCGGTGCGCGACCGCCTCGAGGAACGCGCGGTACTGCGTGGCGAGCGCGTCGTTGAGGATGCGGCGGCGCGCGCCGAGCTGGTGGGCGCGCGCGTTGACCAGCGGCGCGTACTCGAGGTGCTGGTACCAGCCGCGCTCGACCGGATCGAGCGCGACGATCGCGTCGTCGAGCACCGGCCCGGCGGGGCGCAGGTAGTCGTCCTGGTGGCGCAGCCACTCGGCGAGGCGCGCGCGGTCGCCGTGGCGCAGCGCGTACGCCCACAGCCGGTCGACGTAGGCGTGGCGCGCGGCGAGGTGCGCGGTGACGCGCGCGAACGCGTCGCGATCGCGCATCCGCCACGCGATCTTGCCGAGGTCGAGGCGCCCGAGGTTCGCGCCGTCGAGCAGCGCGATCACCTCGTCGAGCGTCCCGTGCTGCGACACGTGCGCCCACGCGCCGGTGTCGGTCACCGTCGGCGCGCGCACCACGGTCAGCGTCGTCGGCGCCGCGGCCGCGAGCAGCTCGCCGTCGCGGGTGACGTGCGCCGGGTAGTGCGGCCACGCGCCCTCGAACGGGACGTAGAACGCGTACTCGAGCGCCTGCGTGCCGTACGGCGCGAGGTGGAGGTGGAACGTCCGCGTCGTGAACCCGCTCGACACCGCGATCGCGCCGCGCGGCAGCTGGAGCAGCACCGCGAGCCGCTGCGCCGCGCTCGTCGGGTTGGTCACGACGACCTGGCACTGGTAGACGACACCGGCGAGCAGCTCGCCGGTGACGTACTTCTCGCGCTGCTCGGCGCCGGCCCACTCCCAGCGATCGTCGGCGCGGAAGTAGCTCTGGCCGACGAGGATCGGGCTGGGCGCGGCCGGCGCCGTGACCTCGGCGATCCGCGTCCGCGCGACCAGCGCGTGGCTCGCCGCGGTCACGGTCAGCCGCCGGTCCTCGACCTCGACCGCGTGGGCGCCGGCGACGAACGGCAGGTCGATCACCGCGAGCGCGCACAGCGCCTCGGCGAGGCTGCGCGTGCACTCTCCCAGGTGCGGCGACAGGAACGGCCCGTCGCCGCCGTGGCGCGCGAGGTCGCGCCAGAACCGCGATGGCGGGATCAGCCCGGGGCCGGCCTCGTCGATCCGGCGGCGCCACCAGCTCGTCTCGGCCCACTCCCTGGTCGTGTCGGCGCCGCGGTACAGCGGCGCGGCGAGCTCGCGCTCGTCGAGGTCGGCCGCGAGGTCGCCGCCGTACTCGTCCGCCGCGCCCGCCACCGCCTCCGCAGGCGCCGGCTCCGCCAGCGACATCATCCGCATCGCCGGCGCGCCCGGCGGCGGGCCGAACCCGCCCATCCCGCCGCCGCCCGGCGCGCCCGTGGCCTCGGCGCGGGCCCGCCCCTTCATCTTCTTGCGCGGCGCCGCGCGCTCCGCCTCCTCGAGCATCGCCTCGGCCTCGGGCGGCGCCGCGCCCATCACGCCGCCGCCCTCGAGCGCCGCGGCGCCGAGCAGCGTGTCGACCAGCCGCGCGTCGCGCGCCGGGTCCGGCGGCTGCAGGTCGACCTCGTCGCCGATCAGCCGCGCGATCGCGTCGCGCGCCGCCGGGATCCGCCGCGCCAGCAGCACGCGCTCGAGCGCGTTGAGCTGGCCGAACGCCCACGGATCGAGCCACGCCGTCACGTCCTCGTCGAGCAGCCAGCGGTCGATGAACGTCTTGTCGCGGCGGTGGGCGAGGTATGGCTGGACGACCGCGGCGAAGAACGCCGGGTCCTTGAACCGCAGGAACAGGTGCAGCTCGTGGCACGCGTGCTCGGAGTAGCGCGCGCGCTTGTCGGCCTCGCTCAGCGCGTGCCACCCGGTGACGAACGCGAACTCGCGCAGCGCGCCGTCGGAGCCGAGCGTGAGCAGGAGCTGGTGGGCGCGCGCGAGCGTGTCGACCAGCTCGACCTTGCCCGACGACGTGTCCTCGACGACGACCTGGGCCCCGGCGGGGAGCGCCTCGACGCGGCGATCCTCGGCGAGGTGGCGCGCCGGATCGAGCCCGGCGCGCAGCCGGCGGTCGCGCGGCGCGGCGTCGACTTCGGGCAGCGGCAGATCCGCCGTCGAGGTGAGCGCGGGATCGACGACGATCACGCGGACGTGCTGGGCCGCGCCGAGCGCGGCGCGCGGCACGCGCACCTCGCCGCGCGCGTCCGGCCGCAGGTTGGCGTGGACGGTCGCCGGCGCGGCGAGGAAGTCGTACGCGGCGAACCCGGTCGTGTCGGCCGCGGCCTGCGGGGCGGGGGCCGGGCGGGGCGCCGGCGCCGCGGCCGGGCGGGGCGGCGACGCGGCGTACGCGGCGCCGGCGACCGCGATCTGCACCTCGCTGGTCGTCGTGCGCAGGGCCCACGGGTTGAGCAGCAGGCCCGGGCGCTCGAGCAGCGTGCCGGGGCGGCGGGGCGCGCCGCGGCGCTCGAGCACGTAGCGGTACTCCTCGCCGAGGTCGCGGCCCGAGACGTAGTGCGAGCGCGGCGCCGGCCAGGCGTGGGCGCCGCGGCCGCGCGGCGCGCGGTGCAGCGTGCGGGGCAGGGCCGGCGCCGGCGCGTGGCGCGTGGCGATCACGTGGATCCGGGTGTGGGGCGAGGCGTCCGAGATCCGGACGACGAGCGCGTCGCCCGTCACCGCGAGGTCGCGCGCCAGCGGCGCGGCCGGCGTCAGCTCGACCGCGCGCGCGCCGGCCGCGGCCCAGCCGTCGACCACCGGCGCGTCCGCCGGGACCAGCTCGACCGTCACCGGCGGCAGCCCGCGGCACGCCAGCGCGTAGCGCCCCGCGGGCAGCCCGCGCACGACGAGCGCGCGCGCCTCGACCGCGACCGCGCCGGTGACGTCGAGCGCCGGCGCGTCGCCGCGCAGCTCGACCAGCGCGAGCGACCGCGCCGCGTCGTGGGCGTCGACGCCGGCGGGCGCCGGCAGCGTGACGACGCCGCCCGCGACGCCGTGCAGCGCGCGCGGCGCGTCGGTCGCGGGCAGCGGCCACCACACCTGCTGCACGCCCGACGGCAGCGTCGCGCTGACCCGCTCGATCCCGTCGAGCGCGCCGAGCTCGACCCGGCCGTCGTCGTCGGTCTCGAGCGTGACCGCGACGTCGAACGCGACCGCGCGGTGGCGCAGCAGCAGGCTGATCGCCCGGCCCGCGCGCGGCTCGCCGGTCTTGCCGAGCAGCGTCAGCACGTGGCCGCCGGCGGTGGGCGCGAGGTGCAACGCCTCGGTGTGGGCGGTGCGGTGGATCAGGCCGAGCTCCGCCTCGACGTGATCCGCGACGTCCTGGTCCTGCTGGGTCGACACGACCCGGACGCGGCCGCGCACCGCGACCGCGAGCCGCGCCGCGTCCTCGGGCACGCGCAGCTCGACGACGGCCTCGGCGTCGTCGCGCAGCTCGAGCGGCTGGCTCTTCGTCGACGCGGTGCCGGCGCCGTCGGTCACGGTCAGCTCGATCCGCGCGTCGCGCACCAGCGCCAGCGGCGCGGGCCAGCCCGCGACGGTGAGCTGCGGCCGCACCAGCACGGTCGCGGTGCGGCCCGGCACCAGCGCCTCGCGCTCGACGTGGAGCCCGGCGGTGAACTGGTAGGTCTCGGCCGGGTGGTGCAGCACCTCGCGCGACGTGACGTCGCCGTGGACCAGCAGCACCGGCGTCGGGCCCGGCTGGGTCGAGAACGGCACGGTGATCGCGCCGTCGTCGCGCGGCGTCAGCTCGCGCCCGCCGAGCCACAGCCGCGCGCCCGTCACCGGCCGTCCGGCCTCGTCGCACACCCGCACGACCGCGCCGGCGGCGCCGACGCGCACGGTGTGGCGCAGCCCGCCCTTGCGGATCAGCGCGCGGCTCGACCGGCCGTTGCCGATCAGCTCGACGACGTAGGTGCCGGGGCGCGCGCACGCCGGCAGCTCGAGCCGGCGGCGGACGCGGCGCAGCGGCGGCTCGTCGAACGTCAGCGTGCGCTCGTCGCCGGCGACCATGCCGTCGAGGTCGAGCGACGTGTCGACCTCGCCGCCGCGCGCGAGGAAGTACGCGACCGCGTCGATGCGGAACACCTTCACGGTCAGCGCCGGGACGTGCTTGACGTCGACCTCGAGCGTCACCGGCTCGTCGGCGCGCCACCGCGCGGGGTTGCGCGCGGTCAGCACGAGGTCGACGCGGTCGCGCAGCGCCGCGAGCCGCTGCGGCCCGAGCACCGCCGCCCAGCGCTCGGTGTCCGGCGCGCCGGACAAGAGGCGCGCGGTCGCCCGCACCTCCTCGAACCACGCGTCGTCGAGGTGCGCCGCGAGGTCGGCGCCGTCGTCGGTCGCGAGGTAGTGCTCGACGAGCTCGCGCACCAGCCCCTCGACGTCGGCGATCGGGGCGAGCCCGGCGGCGCCCGCGGCGCCGGCGCCGGGCTGGACGACGTGGGCGCGGTCGAACTTGCTCGCCCAGTCGCGGTCGACCCAGCCGGCGTGGTGCGGCAGGCCGAGCAGCTCGACCAGCCGCGCGCGCGCGGCGCCATCGAGCGCGCCGCTCCGGCGATCGACGTCGAGCCGGTGGTGGAGCAGCTCGGCGCGCAGCGCGTTGAACGAAGGCGGCAGCGGCGCGACGAACGCGCGCAGCGCGTCGAGGTAGGCGGCGCGCGCGGCGAGGTCGAGCTCGACGTCGACGTGCGCGGGCGGCCGCATCCGCGCCAGCACCGCGTCGACCCACGCGCGCTCGCGGTGCAGCTCGGGCCGCCGTCCGGCGAGCGCGTGGAGCTGATCGAGCGTCAGCGCCTGGTGGGCGGCGAGCTGGCCGAACCGCGGCGCGCCCTTCTCGGCGAGGTCGGCCGCGATCAGGTCGACGACGCCGGGGAGGTTGGCGCGGCCGAGCCGCTGCAGCAGGTGGCGGCGCTGCGCCGCGCTCAGCGACGCGGCGTCCGCGGCGACCTCGGGCAGCGCCCAGTCGGTCACGTACGACAGGTCGCCGGCGCGCGCGCGCGCCTCGGCGATCAGCTGCGGGCCGGCGATCACCGCGGGATCGAGCGCGCTCGGGTGGCGCTGGGCCGCGACCTCGGCCTCGGCCTGGTCGTCGAGCGCCAGGCCGCGCTCGAACCGGATGCGATCGGCGTGCTTCGCAGGATCCTGGCCAGCGCGCAGCAGCCGCTGGCGCCGCTCGAGCCGCGCGTGCGCCTCGCCGGTGTGGCGGTGGCGCTTGATCCACCCGGCGAGCAGCGCGTCGACCTCGTCGAGCTTGCCCGCGTGCTGCAGGTGGATGCCGCGCCAGTAGTCGTGCTCGACCGTGCCGGGCAGCAGCGCGTCGAGCGCGCTCGAACGGTCGTCAGAGAGGGCGAGGGCCTCGAGGTGCTCGAGCTCGATCATGGATGCGCGAGCGTAACCCCGCGCAACTCCACTCCCGGAATGGTCGGACCGGTCAGGATTTGCGCTCCCGTCGGCGCCCCGGCCGTACTACCTTCGCGACCATGTCGCCGTCCTGCGCTCGCACGGCCCTGATCGCGCTCCTCGCCGTCGGCTTCGTCGGCGCGAGCGTGCCCGAGGCCGACGCGAAGTCGAAGAAGTCGAAGTCCGCGAAGGTCGAGAAGTCCAAGAAGTCCAAGAAGTCCAAGAAGTCGGCCAAGGCGCCCGCGAAGAAGGCGAACATGCCGAACGGGTGGACCTGGCCGCCGAGCCGGGCCATGCGCCAGGCTGGCAGCCAGTGCCTCGACGACCTCACGGCGATGGGCGTGAAGTGGGAGCGCGGCAAGAGGACCAAGAAGATCGCCACGCCCGTGGTGGTCCCGGACATGGAGTTCGGCGGGGTGAAGGTCAAGTCGTGGTGGCGCAAGGGCCCCCACGTGATCGACTGCCACCTGGCGCTGGCGCTCGCGCACTTCGCGCCCCAGCTCCACGCGCTCGGCGTCCGCGAGATCAAGTTCTCGTCGCTGTACCGCTACGACCACGTCACCTCGCACGGCGTGAAGCGCAAGACGCTGTCGCGCCACGCGCTCGGCCTGGCGATGGACGTGCGGTCGTTCACCGACGCCGCGGGCAACGAGGCGATCGTCGTCGAGGACTACAACGACGGCAACGAGCTGCTGCTGCGGATCGAGCAGTTCTTCAACGAGTCGGGCGGGTTCCGCACCGTGCTCACGCCGCGCAACGACCCCGCGTCGCACGACGACCACTTCCACATCGAGGTGAAGGTCGACTACGCGGTCGAGGCGAAGAAGCCCAACACGTGAGGGCCCACCTGGCCGGCGTCGTCGCGCTCGCGCTCGCCGCGGGCTGCGGCGCGAGCGGCGGCGGCGGGGATGACGACGACGTCGGGCCCGACGCGGACCCGACCGCGCCCGACGCGGATCCGACCGCGCCCGACGCCTCGCCGTGCGGCGCCCTCGACGTCGAGCCGGCGTGGCTGACGCCGGCGCTGAGCGACGCGATCTCGCGCCTGTCCGGCGCCTCGGAGATCGTCCCCGGGACGACGCTGCCGGACCGCGCGACGGCGCCCCGCCGCGGGATCGCGCGCGACTGGATCGCCGACCAGCTCGACGCGCTCGGCCTCGCGCCGCAGCTCCACGCCTACGGCTCGGGCACCAACGTGTGGGCGCGGCTGCCCGGCAGCGATCCGTCGGCCGGGTGGATCGTCCTCGGCGCGCACTACGACTCGGTCGCCGGCAGCCCCGGCGCCAACGACAACGCCAGCGGCGTCGCGGCGGTGCTGGCGTCGGCGCGCCTGCTGCGCGACACGTGCCGGCGCGCCGGCGTGATCGTCGCGCTGTTCGACCAGGAGGAGATCGGGCTGGTCGGCAGCGAGGCGTTCGCCGACCTGCTCGTCGACACCGCCGAGGACGTCGTCGCGGTCCACACGATCGACCAGCTCGCGTGGGACGAGGACGGCGATCGCGTCTACGAGATCGAGCTGCCGACGCAGACGATCTGGAGCCAGTACCAGGCCGCGGCCGGCGCGCTCGGCTTCGACGTCAGCGAGACGACGGTGACCACGACGGACCACCAGGCGTTCCGCGAGCGCGGCTTCCCCGCGGCCGGGGTCACCGAGGAGTACTTCGGGGGCGACACGACCGACTGCTACCACCTGCCGTGCGACGTGTTCGCCGACGTGGACCTCGCGTACACGACCGACGGTGTCTCGCTGATCACCCGCGTGATACACACCGCCGCGCAATGACCGCGTCTTCGATCGGATCCTCGGCCGCGTCCTCGGCCTCCGCCTCCGGGCCGATCCTCGTCACCGGCGCGACCGGGTTCATCGGCGCCCACGTCGTCCAGCACCTGCTCGACCGGCGCGAGCGCGTCCGCGTCCTCGTCCGCACGCCGGCGCGTCTCGCCGACGTCGGCCTCGCCGGCGCGCCCGGGCTCGAGGTCGCGCGCGGCGACCTGCTCGATCCGCCGTCGGTGCGCGCCGCGGTCGCCGGCTGCGATCGCGTGATGCACATCGCCGGCTACATCTCGACCGACCGCCGCGAGCGCGCCCAGCTCCACGCGCTCAACTACGACGCGACGCTCCACCTGTTCGACGCGTGCGCCGCCGCGCGCGTGTCGCGCGTGCTCTACCTGGCGAGCATCTTCGCCCTCGGCGGCGGCAAGCCCGTCGCCGTGCGCGAGGACGTCAGCTACGACCTCGACACGCTGCGGATCGACTACTTCGAGGCCAAGCGCAACGCCGAGGTCGCGGCCTACCGCTACCGCGATCGCGGCCTGCCGCTGGTGTTCGCGTACCCGGGCTTCTGCTACGGCCCGGGCGACGTCTACGACTCGTCGTCGCGCCCGGTGCAGCAGTTCCTGCGGCGCAACCTGCCGGCGTACGTCGCCGGTGGCCAGTGCGCGCTCGACGTGCGCGACGCCGCGGCCGGGCTGTGCGTCGCGCTCGAGCGCGGGCGCGTCGGCGAGAAGTACCTGCTCGGCGGCGAGAACCGCACCTACGGCGAGATCTTCGCGATGCTGGCCGAGCTCACGGGGCTGCCCCCGCCGCGCCTCGCGCTGCCGCGGTGGCTGGCCGAGCGCGCCGGCCGGTGGCTCGAGCGCCTGCACCCGGAGCCGCCGCTCGACGAGCAGGCCGCGGCGATCGCCGGCCGCTACTGGTGGTACGACGACCGCAAGGCGCGCCGTGAGCTGGGGTACACGACCCGGCCGCTGCGCCAGACGCTCGAGGCGGCGGTGCGGTGGCAGTGCGAGACCGGGCGCGCCCCGTGGCCGCCGGCGATGGCGCGCACGGCGTGACCGCCGCGACGATCGAGTGAACCGAGTGAACCGATCGCCGGCTCCGTCGTACCATCGGGCGTGATGACCTCGCTCCGCGCCCTGGTCGCGCTGGTGATGACGTGCTCGGCCGCGGCGTGCGGCGGCGACGCCGCGGCGCCCGACGCCGGGCCGCCCGACGCCGAGATCAACAACGGCTGCGAGGCGCTGCGCGCGCCGCAGGCCGAGCCTGGCGACCCGATCGACGGCGACACCTACGCCACGTTCGCCGGCGGCTTCTTCGCGCAGCACTGCACGCGCTGCCACAGCTCGACGCTCACGGGCGGCGAGCGCAACGGCGCGCCGGCGGGCTACGACTGGGACGTCGAGGCGACGGTGCGCGACCACCTCGCGGAGATCCGCAACGCGGTGGGCGTGCTCAACTACATGCCGTTCGCGCCGCCGGATCCGACGTGCGCCGAGCGCCAGCGGATCGTGCGGTGGATCGACGCCGACGCGCCGTGAGACGCACGCGCGTCGGCGTCACCGCCGGAACGCCTCGAGGTCGAGGCCGAACCGCTTGGCCCAGCGGTGGACCTGCATCCGGCCCTTGCCGAGCGCGCGCGAGACCGCGGTGACGTTGCCGCCGTGCGCCGTGAGCAGCTCGACGAGCTGATCGCGCAGCGGGCCGTCGAGCTCGCTCGGCGGCGGCGCGGACGCCGCCGTGGCCGCCGCGAGCGCGGCGCGCTCGGCCGGCGTGCGCCGGACCGCCGTCGGCAGGTGCTCGGCGTCGATCGGCTGATCGCCGGCGAGCGCGAGCGCCGCCGCGAGGCACCGCTCGAGCTCGCGGACGTTGAGCGGCCAGTCGTGGCGCAGCAGGGCGCGCGCCGCGGCCGGCGTGAACGTCGCGCGATCGCCGCCGGGCAGGCGGCGCAGCACCGCCGCGACGAGCGTCCCCAGGTCCTCGCGGCGCGCGCGCAGCGGCGGCAGCTCGAGCGCCAGCCCGAACATCCGCGCGTAGAGGTCGCGACGGAACAGCCCCGACTCGACCAGCCCGTCGAGGTCCTGGTGCGACGCGGCGACGAGCCGCAGGTCGACCTTGACCGGCGTGACGTCGCCGACGGCCACGACCTCCTGCGCCTGGAGCACGCGCAGCAGCGCGAGCTGCGACTCCGCCGGGAGCTCGCCGACGTCGTCGAGGTAGAGCGTGCCGCGATCCGCGGCGCGGACGTAGCCCGCGCGATCGGCGAGCGCGCCGGCGACCGCGCCCTGGCGATGGCCGAACAGCGCGGCGTCGAGCAGCTCGTCGGGCAGCGCGCTGCACGGGACCGTGACGAACGGGCCGGTCCGCCCCGACAGCTCGTGCAGCGCGCGGGCGACGATCTCCTTGCCGGTCCCGGTCTCGCCGCGCACGATCACCGCGACCGGCGTCTGCGCGATCCGGGCGAGCGTCGCGAACCCGCGCTCGAGCGAGGCGATGAACGTGCGCAGCGCCGGCGCCGGCGCCGGCAGCTCCGCCGCCGTCACGTCGGCGCGCGCCTCCGGCGCCGCCGCGAGGTGGGAGAACAGGAAGCAGGTGTGGCCGAGCTCGAGCAGGTCCCCGGCGGCGAGCGGGCCGCGCCGGGTCGGCGCGCCGTTGACGAGGCAGCCGTTCTTGCTGCCGGTGTCCTCCAGCGACCACGCGTCGCCGTCGCGCGTGAGCCGCGCGTGGTTGATCGAGAGGTGCGGGTCGGGCACGCGCAGGATCAGCCGGCGGCCGTCGCGCGACACCTCGCGCTCGCCGCGGCCGAGCTCGACGACGTCGACCTCGTCGAGCAGGTGGCGCGACGACGGCTCGTGCGGGCGGTCGCACTCCACCACCCGCACCAGCGCGGGCCGACGGCGATGCGGGTCGACAAACCCGCTTCGTCCCATGCTCACGCTCGTGATGGTCGATACGTCCCCAGACGCCACAGAAACAGGCTACCTCGGTCGGCAGCGCCACGCGATGACTTGTGGCAGCCACAGCGTGTGCGCCAGTCCCGGGGACAGCGCCGGCTTGCCGCTGGTCATCAAGCCGACCGCGAGCTCCCTGCCAGGATCTGCCCACGCCATCACGTTCGTGAAGCCCAGGTGCCCGAAAGCCCTCGGTGTCCGGAGTCCGTACAGGCTGCCGACGTTGGCCCCGAGCATGAAGCCCATGCTGTAGCGAATGGGCAGGCCGAGGGTGAGGTCCACCTCCAGGTAGCTGTCCTCGGCGACCGCGCGTGACACGGTGCGGCGCTCGAACACGCGGACCCCGCGCTGCTCGCCGCCATCGAGGAGCAGCTGCATGAACCGCGACGCCTCGTCGGCGGTCCCGACGATGTTGCCGGCCGGGACGATCGTGGTGAGGAACCGCGGGTCGTTGGAGACGCGGACCGCCTCCTTGAAGTCGACCGACAGCGCGCGCTTGAGCACGGTCGACAGCGGCGGCACGACCGGCGGCCCGGTGAACGCGTTGTGAGCGACCTCGTGCAGCCGGTGCGCCGGCACGCCGTAGTCGAACGCGTCGAAGCCGAGCGGATCGAGCACGTGCTCGCGCAGCAGCCGCCGCATGTCCTTGCCGGTGACGCGCTCGAGCACGGCGCCGAGCACGAACCCGCCGGTGAGCGCGTGGTAGCCGAGCTTGCGCCCGGCGCGCCACTCCGGCTTGGCGTCGCACAGCAGCTGCAGCACCGCGCCGGGCCGCTCGAGCAGCCCGACGTCGGCGAGCTCGGGCGGGATCCGCGGGATGCCGGCGCGGTGGGTGAGGACGTGGCGGATCGTGATCCGTCCCTTGCCGTGGCGCGCGAACTCGGGAATGTAGTGCGCGACCGGGTCATCGAGGTGGAGCAGCCGCTGCTCGTCGGCGAGGTGGACCATCATCGCGGTCACGGCCTTCGACGCCGAGAACAGGTTGAACAGCGTGCGCGGCGTGCACGGCACGCGGTGCGCGTCCGGCGGATCGCCCGGCGCGTTGCCCTGGGCGTGGCCGATCGCGCGGTCGATCACGACCTGGCCGCGGCGGCGGACGCACAGCTGCAGCGCCGGGTACAGGCCGGACTGATAGGCCCCGACGGCGGCGTGCCAGATCGCGTCGACGTCGGCGGGCTCGAGCCCGGCGGCGCGCGGCTCGACCTCGGCGGCGCGGTTGACCGTCGTGACCTCGTCGGGCGGGAAGGTCCGGACCAGCGTCTCGAACGCGCTTCGCACCCGGGGCAACTGCATCCTTCGAGCATGCTCGGCTAAGCTCGCCTCACACAAGGGGGTAGCTCTATGAGCGACGCATCCGACCGCGCCAAGGCCGCGGCCGACGAGTTCATGTCCGGGCTGAAGAAAGGTTCTGATCGCCTGTGGGTGGTCGGCGCCGGCCTGTGCATCGTGTTCGTCGCGTTCAAGTCGTGCAGCGAGGTCGAGCCCGGGCAGGTCGCCGTGCGCGTCAACAACGCGACCGGCCAGGTCGAGACCCTGACCCGGCCCGGGCTGATCCTCGACCTGCCGTTCGGGATCCACGACGTGTTCGTCATCGACACCTCGTCGCAGACGTTCCACATGCACGGCCAGGCCTACGTCGACGAGCTCAACGTCCCCGAGCTCACGGTGCGCGCCAGCGACGGCTCGAACTTCGTGTTCAACGACACGACGATCCTCTACCGCGCGATCCCCGAGCGCGGCGCCGACGTGATCCGCGACGCCGGGCACGCCCACGGCTTCCGCATGTGGATGCTGCCGTACGCGCGGGCGATCCTGCGCGACGAGTTCGGCCGCGAGTCGACGATCAGCGTGTCGAACCCTGCGCATTTCGGCGAGGCGACCAACCGCGCCAAGGCGCGGCTCAACGAGCTGCTCAACCCTCACGGGGTCGAGGTGACGAGCATCGTCACGCCGCGCCCGCGGTTCAACGACGAGTACGAGGGCCTGGTCGAGTCGCGCAACGAGACCGAGAAGCAGCTCGACGTGATCTCGTCCGAGCTGCAGCGCGCCGAGACCGAGCGCGCGCGCCGGCTCGCCGAGGTCGACCGCGACCAGAACAAGATCATCCAGGAGAAGCGCGCCGCGCTCGAGGCCGCGCTCGCGACCGCGGTGACCGAGCAGACCCAGACCCGGCGCCAGTCGGACAGCTACAAGATCGAGAAGGTCGCGGTCGGCCAGGCCGCGCTGTCCGGCGCGCAGCGCACCGCCGCCGAGCGCAAGGGCCAGCTCGACGCGCAGTACCTCACGCGCAAGGCCGAGATCGACGCGTTCCGCAACCAGCCGGTCGAGCGCGTGATGGAGCGGCTCGGCGAGCGGCTCGACGGCGTGACGATCGAGATCCAGCCGTGGTCGAGCGACGCGACGCCGACCCGGCTGCAGTACCAGAACGTCGGCGGAGGTGGCCAGTGAAGACGCTGATCCGCATCTCCAAGGTGATCGTCGTGGTCACCGTCGTGCTGTTGGTGCTGCCGTGGCTGTTCCTGTCGAAGGTGCCGCCCGGCGCGATCGGCGTGCGCCAGAGCGCGGCGTCCGGCGTGTTCAAGGACGACCTCGGCGCCGGGTTCCACTGGCGGATCCCCGGCGTCCACAAGATGATCCTGCTGCCGTCGGGGTACTTCTTCCTCGACTACACGGCGGAGGCGGGCGAGGCGCTGCAGATCCGCACCAAGGACAACAACAACGTCGTCCTCGACGTCACCGTCCCGGTGCGGATCAAGCGCGGCGAGGCGCACGCGATCGTCCAGGCCGGCAATCACGCCAAGGACGGCGCGCGGATGCGCTACCAGCGGCTGGCGCACGCCACGACCGTGAGCGTCTTGCGCGAGGAGCTCGCCAACCTCGACTCGGTCGGGTTCTACTCGTCGGACCGGCGGCTCGCCGCGACCGAGGCGTCGCTGGTCAAGCTCAACGAGGCGCTCGCCGATCTCCACCTCGAGGCGCAGTCCGTGTTGATCCGCGCGATCTCGTTCCGCCCCGACTACGAGAAGCAGCTCACCCAGATCCAGCTCAACGAGCAGAACAAGCTGCTCGACCAGGCGCGCCAGAAGGTCGCCGCGCAGCAGCAGATCCTCGACAACTACACCCAGGGCACGATGGCGCTGTCGTCGGCGCGCGAGCAGGACTGGATCAAGAAGCAGGCCGAGCTCGAGCGCGCCTACCAGGTCGGGCTGATGCCGGTCAGCGACGGCACGGTCGGCGCCGCGCGCAAGGCGCTGCTCGCGACGCCGCCGGAGCAGCTCGCGCAGATCCGCGCCGAGGCGGCGAAGGTGTTCGGGCTCGACAGCCCGGACTCGGTCACCGACGCGTACCTGCTCGGGATCAAGAACATCCAGGCCGAGACGCTCGAGTACAAGAACCGCGTCACCGCGGAGGCCGACGGCATCGAGGGCCGGCTCGAGGCCGAGGGCGAGGCGCTGATCGCGAAGGTCCAGGGCGAGTACGAGACCAAGCTCAACGCGCTGCTCGGCACGCCGGCCGGCCGCGCCTACGTCGCGTACAACGCCGCGGCGAACGTCACGTTCGCGTCGAAGCTGGTGTTCAGCTCGCAGGAGGGCATCCCGAGCGTGCTGCGCCTGCGCCGGTTCGCCGAGCAGTTCATGGGCGGGCAGTAGCCGCGCGCACCCTGCTGACTGTGAGCGGCGGAGACGGAGACGGAGACGGAGACGGTGACGGAGGCGGAGACGGAGACGGAGACGGAGACGGAGACGGAGACGGAGACGGAGACGGAGACGGAGACGGAGACGGGCCCTGTTCGGACGGGCGACCAGAACAAGGACTGGGTCTGGAGCCGCCCGAGATCCGCTCGTCCTGAGCCTCTCACCGACGTCGTCGGAAATGCCGTCAGACGAACAGCCATGTTCCGCTCACCCTGAGCTGCGCCGAGCGCCAGCGAGGCGCTGGTCGAAGGGTGTTGACAGTCATTCATGCGACGGAGCGAGCCACGCGTTGCCGACTGTCACCGTCCTTCGACACGCGCCTCGCTGGCGCTCGGCGCTGCTCAGGACGAGCGGAGGGGGGCTCGATTCTGATCGACCCTCTCAGGATGAGCGGAGCTGCGCGATCCCGCGGCGACCCGTCTCCGTCTCCGCCTCCGCCTCCGTGTCCGTCTCCGCCTCCGTCTCCGTCTCCGTCTCCGCCTCCGTCTCCGTGTCCGTCTCCGTCTCCGTCTCCGCCTCCGTCTCCGTCTCCGTGTCCGTCTCCGTGTCCGTCTCCGTCTCCGTCTCCGTCTCCGTGTCCGTCTCCGTCTCCGCCTCCGCCTCCGCCTCCGCCTCCGTCTCCGCCGACCGGATCTCGGCGCTACAGGGCGCCGGTGGCGATCGCGCGCTGCGCTTGCTCGGCCAGCGTGCGGACGCCGTGGATGAACGCGGCGAACCGCGGGTCCTGGGTGAGGCCCTTGGCGAAGCGGTAGTAGATCTGCTGGGCGACGACGGCGGTCTTGAACAGGCCGAACGCGTAGAAGAACACGACGTCGTCGAGCGGGCGCCCCGAGGCGGCGGCGTAGCGGGCGGCGACCTGCTGGCGCGTCATCATCCCGGGCAGGTGGGTGACGCCGAACCGCATCATCAGCATCGCCTGGGTGTCGGTCGGCTCGACCCAGTAGCCGATCGCCGTGCCGACGTCCATCCGCGGATCGCCGATCGTCGTCATCTCCCAGTCGAGCACGCCGATCACGCGCGACAGATCCGGCGACAGGACGAGGTTGTCGAACTTGAAGTCGTTGTGGATCAGCGCGGGCGCGCCGTCGGCCGGGCGGTGCGCGTCGAGCCACGCCGCGACCTCGGTGACCGCCGGGATGTCGTCGGTCTGCGAGCCGGCGTAGCGCTCGGTCCAGCCGCGGACCTGGCGCTCGATGTAGCCGGCGGGCTTGCCCAGCTCGCCGAGACCGGCCGCGACGAAGTCGACCGCGTGCAGCTCCGCCAGGGCGTCGACCAGCAGCTCGCACAGCCGGGTCGCCGTCGCCGCATCCAGCGTCGCGCCGCGCGGCAGCTCCTTGCGCAGGATCACGCCGCGCCGACGCTCCATCACGTAGAACGGCGCGCCGAGCACCTCCGGATCGTCACACCCGGCGAGCGGGCGCGGCGCCTTGTCGTAGACCGGCGCCAGCGCCGACAGCACGCGCAGCTCGCGCCCCATGTCGTGCGCGCTCTTGACCTTCGAGCCGAACGGCGGCCGCCGCAGCACGAGCTCCTCGCCGCCGCGGCGCACCAGGTAGGTCAGGTTGGAGTGCCCGCCGGGGAACTGCTCCACCTCGACCGGTGCGTGCCCGCCGAGCTGCGCGTCGAGCCACGCCGCGAGCTTGGCCGCGTCGAGCTCCTCGCCGGCGCGCACCGGCCGGCTGCCGTCGAGCGCCAGCTGGCTCACTTGGCGCCACCTGCCTTGGCGTAGCGGTCGAGGATCCGCTTGGCGACGACCATCTTGTGGACCTCGTCCGGACCGTCGTAGATCCGCGCGCCGCGCTCGTGGACGTAGTAGTGCGCGAGCACGGTGTCGCTGGTGACGCCGAGCGCGCCGTGGACCTGGATGGCGCGGTCGATCAGCCGCATCATCACGTCGGACACGTGGAACTTGATCAGCGAGACCTGATCGCGCGCCACGGCGAAGCCCTTGTGCTCGATCGTCCACGCCGCGTGCAGCACCATCAGCCGCGCCGCGTCGATCTCGGCGCGCGCCTCGGCGACCCACGCCTGGATGATCTGGCGCGTCGCCAGCGTCTTCTCGTCGTCGATCTTGCGCTTCGCGGCGCGCGCGCACATCGTGTCGAACACGCGCTCGCAGATGCCGATCCATCGCATGCAGTGGTGGATCCGCCCGGGGCCGAGCCGCTCCTGCGCGATCAGGAAGCCCGCGCCCTCGGGGCCGAGCCGGTTGGCCTGGGGCACGCGCACGCCCTGGTAGCGGATCTCGCCGTGGCTGGCCCAGCCGGCGCCGGCGTCGCCCATGATCGGGATGTTGCGCACCAGCTCGAAGCCCGGCGTCTCGACCGGCACGATGATCATCGAGGCGCGCGCGTGCTTGGGCGCCTCGGGGTTGGTCACCGCCATGACGATCGCGAACGCCGCGCCGTCGGCGCCGGTGGTGAACCACTTGTGGCCGTCGATGATGTAGTCGTCGCCGTCCTTGACCGCGGTCGTCGTCAGGATCACCGGGTTCGAGCCGGGGCTGTCCGGCTCGGTCATCGAGAAGCAGCTGCGGATGTCGCCGGCGGCGAGCGGCGCCAGCCACCGCGCCTTCTGCTCCGCGGTGCCGTACTTGTGCAGCACCTCGATGTTGCCCGCGTCGGGCGCCTGCGCGCCGAACACGTAGTGCCCCAGCGGCGAACGGCCCAGGCGCTCCGACACCAGGCCGTGCGCGACGAGGTCGAGGCCCATCCCGCCGGTGTCGGTCGGGATCTGCGGTCCCCACAGCCCCGCGGCCTTGACCTTGGCGCGCAGCTCGCGCAGCAGCGGCTCGCTCGCCGCGAACCCGCGCGTCAGCACCTCCGCCTCGGCGGGGATGACGTGATCGGTGAGCAGCCGGTCGATCTGGTCGAGCTTCGGCGCGAGCGCGGCGGGGATCGCGAAGTCCATGGCCCCGGTTATACGCCCGCCGGGCGCCACCGCGGGCCTACCGGAACGTCAGCAGGTCGGGCTCCCCGAGGTGCTGGACGTGGTTGAACCCGACGACCGAGAAGTCGCCGTCGCGCCAGGCGAAGCCGCTCGACCGCCACAGGAACTCGGTGATCGAGGCGTTGCGGATGTTGCGCCACACCTTCGTCGTGCGCAGCCCGTCGAACCCGAGCGCGAGCTGGAGCGCCACGCCGATCACGCCGCCGGAGGTGACGGCGGCGACGCGGCCCTTGCCGTGCGCGGCGACGACGCGCTCGATCCCGCGCCGCACCCGCGTCGCGAACCCCTCGAACGTCTCGACGTCGCCGGTGTCGAGCTCCCCGCGCACCCACCGGCCGATGATGTCAGCGAACGCGTGATCGAGCAGCCGCACCGCCTCGGGGGTGCCGAGCCCGCCGGCGAGCGCGGCGAACCGCGGCTGCTCGGCGGCGAGCCGCGGCAGCCACGCCGCGAGCAGCTCGAACGCCGGGTACTCGGCGAGCTCGTCGATCACGCCGAGCTCGGGCACGTCGTGGCCGGCCTCGGCCGCGGCGGCGCGCAGGTGATCCGCGGTGTCGCGCTGGCGCTTGAGCGGGCCGGTGTAGATCGCGTCGAGCCCGCGCAGCAGGCCCCCGCCGGCCGTGCGGCCCGTCGTCTGCGCCTGGCGCACGCCGAGCTCGGACAGCCGGTCGTAGTCGGCGCCGCCGTAGGAGGCCTGGCCGTGGCGGACGAGGTACAGCGTGCCCATGGCCGCGGAAGCTACACGGGCATGAGCGGCGTCGCCAGCGTCGATCTCGCGTGGCAGTGAGCGCAGCTCGCCGCGGCGAGCCCGAGCGGGAACACGATCGGGCCGCCGCAGTGGCTGCACCGCGCCGCCGTGCCGAGATCGATCGCGTGGCCGCACGCCTCGCAGATCGCGCGGCGCGCGCCCTCGGGCGCCGGGTGCGGCGCGCCGCAGTGGCCGCAGAATCGCTCGTGCAGCCGCGG
>WYBA01000215.1 GCA_011526095.1 Myxococcales bacterium
CGCGACCGCGTCGCGCGCGGCGAGCGCGAACGCGCCCGCGCGGGCGCGCGCCGGCACGGCGCCGGGGTGCAGCCCGCCGCCGATCGCGACGAGCGAGCCGTCGCCGCGCATCGCGACCGAGACGCGGCCCGGCACGACCGGGACGCCGTCGATGCGCTGTTGGAACGTCGCGACCGCGCCGCCCCCGCGCAGCGTGCGCACGCGGTCGAACGTGAGCGAGCCGAGCGCGCGCTCGGCGCCCCACGCGCCGGCGAACCGCGCGACGTGGGCGCGCGCCGCGGCGTCGAGCCGGGTGCCGGGCGCGACCGCGTGGGCCGCGCGCGGACCGACCGCCCACAGCATGCGCGGGGCGCCGCGATCGTCGACCGACGAGGCGTGACCGCCGGCGCGCGCGAGCGCCGTGGCGAGCGGCGAGCGCGGCGCGGCCGCGGCGCGAGTGGCAGAAGACGCAGGGTTCCCTGCGCCGGACGTGGCGTCCTCGTGACAGCCGGCCGCCGCAAGGCCGGTCATCGCGAGGCACGCCGCGAGCGTGCGTGCGTGGATCATCGTCGGTTCCCTCGGGCTCCCTCGGAGCGAGCGCGACCTTGCCACGCGAGGTGACCCCGCACACGCAACCTTCGCCGACGTCCGACTGTGGGCCGCTGTCAGTCCTGCGGCGCGGAAACCTCGTCGCCCGCCTCGTCCGCGCCCAGCGCGCCCGCCTCGTCCGCGTCATCTCCGTCCGGCGCCGCCGCCGCCGCGCCGGGCGCGGGGATGGCGATCTGCGCCAGCCGACCGGTCATCCGGTCGACCTCGGCGCGGTACGCGCCCTGATCCTTCTTGGCCACCCCACCCGCGCGCTGCGGCTCGAGCGACAGCGGATCGACGTGCGCGCCGTTCTTCTTGACGCTGAAGTGCAGGTGCGGGCCGGTCGACAGGCCGGTCGAGCCGACGTAGCCGATCACCGTCTTGGCCTCGATCCGCTGCCCCACCTTCTGACCGGGCGCGAACTTCGACAGGTGGAAGTACGCCGTGGTCAGGCCGTTGTCGTGCTTGATGACCACGTGGTTCCCGGGGCCGCCCTTGAACCCGCGCGTCGTGATCACGCCGTTCGCCGCGGCCCACACGGGCGTCCCGGTCGGCGCGGCGTAGTCGACGCCGAAGTGGCCGCGCACCTTGTGCAGCACCGGGTGCATCCGGCGCGGGTTGAACTTGCTGGAGATCCGCGTGAACTTGAGCGGCGTCTTGAGCAGGCTCTTCTCGACCGAGCGGCCCTTCTCGTCGAAGTAGCGGCCCTTCGCCTTGCCGGCGCCGTCGGGGTCGAACCAGAACGCGCGGAACGTCCCCGCCTTGCCCTTGTACTCGGCGGCGAGGATCCGCTTGTAGCGAAGCAGCTCGGCCCCGACGTACTCCTTCTCCACCAGCACGCGGAACTCGTCGCCCTTGTGGGTGTCGACGTAGAAGTCGAGGTCGTAGGCGAACACGTCGACGAAGAACGCCACCAGCGAGGTCTGCTCGCCCGAGGCCTTGAGCGCCGCGTAGAGCGAGCTGTCGATCCGGCCGCCGACCTCGGCGACCTCGACCCGCGTCTCGATCCGGTCCTCGGCGCCGACCAGCTCGCCGCGCGCGTCGCGCTCGACCCGGACCGTCGTCGTCTTCGACACGGTGAGCTCGAACGCGGCGACCTGCCCGCGCGCGTCGCGCTCGACCCGGAACGCCTGGCCCGGGCGCAGCGTCTTGAAGTCGAACACGCCGGACATCGCGCGCAGGACCTCGTCGGCCTCGGCGGCGGACAGCCCGGCGCCGCGCAGCACCTTGCCGAGCGTGTCGCCCTTGGCGACCTCGCCCTCGATCACGCCGTCAGGCGCCGGCGCGACGTCGCCGTCGACGCCGGGCACGACCGGCTCGCCGACGACCACGCCGTCATCATCTTGATCGAGATCGCCTCGCTCCGACGCCGAGGTCCCGGGCGGCTGTCCCGCCGAGCCGGGCTCGAGCGCCTCGGCCTTGCGCATCACCGCGGGGACCGAGGTCTGGTCGCGCCACAGGAACACGTAGAAGTTGACGAACACCAGCGCGACCAGCACGACCGCGAGGCGGACGGTGCCACGCCGGGCGGGCGAGGCCCGGAGCGCGCCGCGCCCGGAGCGACCGGCGCGCGGCGAGCCCGCGCCGCGTGCCGTTTTCTTGCCCGATGTCGTGCGGATGTCGACCATGGCGGCGGGTGGTCCCCTGCTCTACCACGGGCCGAAGTCGCGGCGCAAAAACGCTGTCATCGGGTCGTGATACCCCCCAGGCCATGGGGCACCCGGAGGACTCTTGTCCCGGTCCACGTCCCGATCCGTCGAGCTCCCTCCGCTGGGCGACCAGCTAGACCTTTTCCTGGACATCGGTATGGTCACGCCCCCCGACGACACGCCCGAGATCGAGACGCCTGACACCCCCGCCATCAGCTCCATGGCCAAGAAATCGCCCAAGCCCACCGTCGCTCCCCGCGAGTCCCGCAAGGGCCGCGGAGGCGGCACGCCTCCACCCGACGACACCGACGGAGCGGCCGGCGGCGGCCCCGGGGACAGCGACGCCTCGCTCGCCGTCGAGGCGCGTCGCCGCTACCTCAACTACGCCCTGAGCGTCATCACGTCGCGCGCCCTGCCCGACGTCCGCGACGGCCTCAAGCCGGTCCAGCGCCGCATCCTCTACGCGATGCTCCACGACGAGCACCTGCGCCCGGACGCCAAGCACAAGAAGTCCGCGAAGGTCGTCGGCGCGGTGATCGGCCGCTACCACCCCCACGGCGACTCCGCCGTCTACGACGCGATGGTCCGCATGGCGCAGGACTTCACCCTGCGCATGCCGCTGGTCGACGGCTCGGGCAACTTCGGCTCGCTCGACGGCGACGCGCCGGCCGCGTACCGCTACACCGAGTGCCGCCTCGCCCCGCCGGCGATGGAGCTGCTGCGCGAGCTCGACAGCGAGACCGTCGACATGCGCGCCAACTACGACGGCACGACCGACGAGCCGGTCGTGCTGCCGGCGCGGTTCCCCAACCTGCTGGTCAACGGGTCGACCGGCATCGCCGTCGGCATGGCGACGAACATCCCGCCGCACAACCTCAGGGAGGTCGTCGCCGCGCTGATCGCGCTCGCCGACGACCGCGAGCTGGGGATCGTCGGCCTGATGAAGCACATCCAGGGCCCCGACTTCCCCACCGGCGGCCAGATCCTCAACAGCAAGGTCGAGCTGCGCTCGATCTACGAGTCCGGCCAGGGCGCGATCCGCGTCCGCGGCGAGTACAAGCTGGAGGAGAAGAAGCGCGGCGGCACCGACATCGTGATCACCTCGATCCCCTGGGGCCTGACCAAGGCCTCCGTCGTCGAGAAGATCGCCGAGGTCATCATCTCGCGGAAGCTGCCGTACCTGCTCGACGTCCGCGACGAGTCCACCACCGACGTCCGCATCGTCCTGGAGATCAAGAAGGACGCGGATCCCGGCCTGGTGATGACCTACCTCTACAAGCAGACGCCGCTGCAGCAGAACTTCCACATGAACGTGACCGCGCTGGTCCCGCCGCAGTACCTGGCGGCGGCCGGCGAGCTCGCGGCCGGCGGCGTGCCGCAGCCGCAGAAGCTGGGGATCAAGGAAGTGCTGAGCCACTTCCTCGACTTCCGCTACGAGGTCACGTGCCGGCGGTTCGAGCACGAGCTGGCCGAGCTCAAGAAGCGGATCCACATCCTCGAGGGCTTCGTCACGGTGTTCGATGCGCTCGACGAGTGCATCAAGATCATCCGCGCGTCCGACGGCAAGGAGGACGCCGCCCGCAAGCTGATCAAGCGGTTCGAGATCGACGAGATCCAGACCGACGCGATCCTCGAGCTCAAGCTGTACAAGCTGGCCAAGCTCGAGATCCGGATCATCCGCGAGGAGCTCGAGGCCAAGGCCAAGGAGGCCAAGCGGATCCAGGGCATCCTCGACAGCGAGTCCAAGCTGTGGGGCGTGATCAAGACCGAGCTGGCGGAGATCGCCGAGGAGCTGGGCACGCCGCGCCGGACCAAGACCGGCGCTGGCGTCGAGGAGATCGAGTTCGACGCGGACGCGTTCATCGTCGACGAGGACGCCAACGTCGTCGTCACGCGCGACGGCTGGATCAAGCGGGTGCGCGAGCTCAAGGACCCGTCGTCGACGCGCGTGCGCGAGGGCGACGAGGTGATGGCGGTGATCGCCGGGTCGACCAAGGAGAAGGTGGCGTTCTTCACCAACTTCGGCTCGGCCTACGTCATCAAGATCAACGACGTCTCGGCCACCGCCGGGTACGGCGACCCGGCGTCGAAGTACTTCAAGTTCAAGGACGGCGAGAAGATCGTCGCGGCGATGTCGCTCGATCCGCGGGTCCGCCCGGCGGCGACCGCGCTGGCCGTGTCGGCGCGTGGCTACGGCCTGCGGTTCGCGATGGCGCCGTACCACGAGATCACGACCAAGGCCGGCCGGCGCTACACCAAGCCGGCGGATGGTGACGAGATCGTCGGGGTCACCGCGGTCGGCGACGGCGACCTCGTCGTCGTCGGCACCCGCCACGCTCACGTCCTGGTGTGCAAGGCCGAGGAGATCAACCAGCTCGAGGGCCCGGGCCGCGGCGTCACGGTGATCAAGACCGAGGACGACGACGCGGTCGTCGGGTTCATCGCCAGCGCGTCGAAGGCCGACCACCTCGTGCTCGAGACCGAGGGCGGCAAGAAGTTCGAGATCGCCGCGGACAAGGGCAAGGTCGTCGCGCGCGGCGGCAAGGGCAACCAGCTCGCCAAGCGCACGACCGTCCACCTGGTCCGCCCGCCCGTGACCGTGCAGCAGCTCGGCGCCGCCGAAGGAGCGAACTGAGATGTCGTCGCCCACCAAGAAGCCCGCCGCGCAGTACACCGCCGCCGAGATCGACGTCCTCGAGGGGCTCGAGCCGGTCCGCCAGCGCCCCGCGATGTACATCGGCGGCACCGGCAAGGCCGGCTACCACCACCTCCTGTGGGAGGTCGTCGACAACTCGATCGACGAGGTCATCAACAAGCACGCGACCCGCGTCGACGTGCGGCTGCACGCCGACGGCAAGACCGTCACGGTCGAGGACAACGGCCGCGGCATCCCCGTCGACATCCACCCCAAGCACAAGAAGTCGGGCGTCGAGCTGGTGTTCACCGTGCTCCACGCCGGCGGCAAGTTCGACCGCGGCAAGAACTACGCGGTGTCCGGCGGCCTCCACGGCGTCGGCGCGTCGGTGGTCAACGCGCTGTCGTCGGAGCTGCTGGTCGAGATCAAGCGCGACGGCGCGCGGTGGCAGCAGACGTACTCGCGCGGCACGCCGCAGGGCAAGCTCAAGAACGTCGGCGGCGCCCGCGGCTCGGGCACGAGCGTGACGTTCAAGCCCGACGAGCACATCTTCGGCCCCAAGCTCGCGTTCGACCCCGAGGTCATCGCCGAGCGGCTCGAGGCCAAGAGTTACCTCCACTCGGGCCTGATCATCACGCTCAAGGACGAGACCGCGTCGCCGCCGGTGACGCGCACGTTCGAGCACGCCTCGGGCATCGCCGAGTACCTGCCGCGCGTGATCTCCGAGCGCGGCAAGGCGGTCGTACCGCCGGGCGGCCAGGTGTTCTACCTGTCCAAGGAGGGCGACGAGCTCGGCGTCGAGCTGGCGCTGCAGTGGACCGAGTCGACCGAGGAGACGGTCAAGTCGTACGTCAACAGCGTGCCGACCCCGATGGGCGGCACCCACGACCAGGGCCTCAAGAACGGCATCGTCAAGGCGGTCCGCAACTTCATGTCGACGCACGGGCTCGAGCCCAAGGGCGTCAACGTCCTGGCCGAGGACATCCGCGAGGGCATGGTCGCGATCCTCTCGGTCTACCACCGCGACCCGCAGTTCCAGGGCCAGACCAAGGACCGGCTCAACAACCCCGAGGTCACCGCGCAGCTCGACGCGATCGTCCGGCCCGCGCTCGAGGGCTTCCTCAACCAGAACACCAGCTGGGGCGGCGCGGTCGTGTCGCGGCTGACGCTGGCGGCGCGCGCGCGCGAGGCGTCGCGCGCGGCGGCGGCGCAGGTGACGCGCAAGACCGCGGTGTCGCACCGGCTCAACCTGCCGGGCAAGCTCGCCGACTGCGCCTCGACCGACCCGGCCGACAGCGAGCTGTTCATCGTCGAGGGCGACTCCGCCGGCGGCTCGGCCAAGCAGGGCCGCGAGCGCCGCACCCAGGCGATCCTGCCGCTGCGCGGCAAGGTGCTCAACGCCGAGCAGGCCAACAGCGCCAAGCTGCTCGCCAACAAGGAGCTGACGGACCTGGTGTCCGCGCTCGGCTGCGGCATGGGCGACCAGCTCGACCTCGGCAAGCTGCGCTACGGCAAGATCTTCTTGCTGATGGACGCCGACGCCGACGGCCACCACATCGCGACCTTGCTGATGACGTTCTTCTACCGGCACATGCGGCCGCTGATCGACGCCGGCCACCTGTACCTGGCGCAGCCGCCGCTGTACCGGATCGACCTCGGCAAGCAGACGTTCTGGGCGCTCGACGATCTGCACAAGGAGCGGATCCTCAAGCAGCACGCCAAGGCCAACAGCAAGCCGAACATCACCCGGTTCAAGGGCCTCGGCGAGATGAACCCCGAGACGCTCAAGCAGACGACGCTCGATCCGAAGACCCGCTCGACCCTGCGCGTGACCGTGCCGGTCGCCGAGGCGGCGCGCACCGACGAGGTGATCGCCGAGCTGATGGGCAAGGACGTCGGCGCGCGGTTCAAGCTGATCACCGAGAACGCGCACACGATCGACGACCTCGACGTCTGATCGGCGCGGGCCAGCGCCGGCCGGCGCCGGGCCGCGGGCGCCTCAGCTGGCCCGGCGATGCTCGGGCGGCGTCGGCTCGCCGTCCCACACCGAGCGCTCGCCGCCGCGCTGGTGGCGGCCGTGGTACGCGAGCGACGCCCACTCGATCTTGAGCTCGGTGGCGAACCCCAGCGTCGTCACGGCGCGTCCGAGCCGCACGCCCGTCGCGCGCTTGTAGGCCAGCGCGGCGCGGAGCTGCGGCTCGGTGAGCACGCCGATCTCGACGAGGTAGTTGCCGAAGCCCGAGGCGAGCGGCAGCGGCGCGCCGCTGGCGGTGCCGAGCGCGCGCGCGGAAGACGTGGCGCGCGGCTCGCCAGGAGGAGGCGAGCTCGCGCGGCCGACAAGAGCACCAGTCGCGGCGGCGGCCGCCGGGTATGAATCCGCCGCCGCGACTGGCAAAGGGGAGCGGCGCGGACGCGCGCCGTCGAGCAAAGGCCGACCTTCCACGCCCGCGGCCGCCGGGATTTGTTCCGCGGGCGTGGAGGGTCGAAACGGGGAGGCGCTGGCCGCGGGCCGACGCCGGGACAAAGGACCTTCCACGCCCGCGGCCGCCGGGATGTGTTCCGCGGGCGGGGAAGGTCGAAACGCAGGGGGGCTCGCCGGGGGGCGACGCCGAGGAAAAGGACCTTCCACGCCCGCGGCCGCCGGGATGTTTTCCGCGGGCGTGGAAGGTCGAAGCGCAGGGGGGCGCGCCGGGAGGCGTCGCCGGGAAAAAGGACCTTCCACGCCCGCGGCCGCCGGGATGTTTTCCGCGGGCGTGGAAGGTCGAAGCGCAGGGGGGGCGGCGTGGGGCCGGGCAAAGTGACCCATCACGGCAGCGGCCGCCGGGAGTTTTTCCGCTGCCGTGATGGGTCGAACGGGGGGTGGGGGTGCCGCGGGCGGGCGGGCCGCCGTGCGGAGGAGGGATTCGGCGATGCCGAGCCACTCGCGCGCCTCGGCGTCGCTGGCGTCGAGGCGGAGGGCCTCGCGCAGGAACACCACGGCGGCGTCGGCACGGTCGGAACGGAGCGCGACCTCGCCGAGCAGTCGGTAGACGACGCTCGCGCTCGGGTCGAGGCGCGCGCAGCTCGCCAGCTCCTCGCGGGCCTCGTCGAGCCAGCGCAAGGCGATCAGCGCGCGCGCGCGCAGCAATCTCAGGTGCAGGTTGTCAGGGTCGAGCTCCAGCGCCTCGGCGCAGGCCACCGCGCATCCCGGAAACTGTCGGGCTCGAAACAGCTCCAGGGCCGCTCGCAGCACGCTCGCGGTGTCCACGGGTCGCGACTAGAGCAAGCGGCTTGCCACACACGGCGCGGACCGACGCGCGGCCAACTCGTCGGAACCAAAGCCGCTTCGCACTCCCGGGATCGGACGTGCCCGGGGCCCCGGGCTCCACACCGGGGCCCCCAGGGTCCCAGCACCCGGTCATCAGGTCCGGCCAGGTCCGGGCAGGTCCGGCTGGCCCGACCGCCCACGGCTCGGCATACTCGACAGCGATGCGAACGCGGTTGCTCGGGGTCGGCGCGCTGGCGGCGCTCGGCCTGTCCACGGCGCTGTCCCACGACTCGCGCGCCGACGCGTACGGCTACGGCTACGGCGCGCCGCCGCCGGCGCCCGCGCAGGAGTTCTGGGAGGAGGTCGTGCAGCCGCACGGCCAGCAGATCCAGATCATCCTGACCAACGCGGCGAACGTGTGGAACCAGCTCTACCAGATGGCGCAGTACGACCAGCAGGACGCGACCGGCGAGGTCCGCACCCGCGCGCTCGACGACATCTGGGGCCAGCTCCGCTACGCCCGCAAGCTCGATCCGACGCGCAAGGACGTGCTCGAGTGGATCGGCAAGTTCGGCGAGGAGTTCGGGCGCACCAGCGGCGCGATCGAGGCGCTGCAGGCGTACGTGTCGCTGCTCGGGCCCGACGACGAGATCCCGCAGGAGATCCACCTGCGCCTCGGCCGCGCGTACACCCGCACCGGCCGGCTCGAGGACGGCATCCGCCACCTGCGCGCCGCGATCAGCACCACCACGACCGGCATGTCCGCGACGGCGGCGCTGGCACTGGCGCTGATGGAGTCGGGGCGCACCGCCGACGCGGTCGATCTCGTCCCGCAGGAGCAGTCGCCGCAGCAGTACTACTACGGCTACGGCAACGAGCAGATGCAGCTCGCGTTCACCCGCGCCGTCGTGCTCGATCGCGACGAGCAGATCAGCCGCGCGTTCGACATCATCGAGGACCTCAAGAACCAGCTCCAGACCGAGTACATCAACCGGCTGATGCCGGCGCTCGCGTCGATGCCGCTGGGCGCCCCGCACGACCGCCACTACTTCCTCGGCCTGCTCTACGAGAGCGAGGGGTACCTCGCCGAGGCGCGCACCGAGTGGCTGCACTACGCGCAGTCGGAGGGGCCGTTCGCGGCCCGCGCCCGCGACCACGTCGCCGCGATCGATCAGCTGCTGGCGGCGCGGCTCGCCGAGGCCGCGAAGCCGAAGAAGCCCGCGGCCGCCGGCGTGACGATCCAGCCGCCGCCCCCGCCCTACCCCTGAGCCATGCGCGCCCGCGGCCTGCCCGTCCCCGTCGTCGTCGTCCTCGCGCTCGCCGCCGCGCCGGCGCCGGGCGCCCACGCGGACACGTTCTCGTGGGACGACGCGGTGGAGGGCGACGCCCCGCCCGCCGACAGCGCCGCGCGCGCCGCCTACGAGCTGGCGATGGTGGAGGGCGACAAGTTCGCGCGGCTGGCGGCGGCGGCGACGTCGACCTCGGTCCGGCGCAAGCGGATCACCGCGGCGGTCGCCGCCTACGAGCGCGCGACCGAGGCGCTGCCCGCCGAGCCGGAGCCGCACCTGCGCGCCGGCGAGGTGCTGTTCGGGCTCGAGATCGACTGCGAGCGCGCGGTGTTCTCGGCGCGCTGCCCCGACCGGACCGACCCCAAGGTGATGCGGCGCGTGCTGCACCACTGGCACGAGTTCGAGCGCAAGGCGCCGCTCGACCCGCGCGTCACCGACCTGCTGTTCGAGCGCGCCCTGCTCCACACCAAGCTCGCGACCGAGGCAGATCTGCGCGCCGCCGTCCTCGACTACGAGGCGCTGCTCGACCGCGTCGGCTCCGACATGCTCGGCGAGCAGCGGCTGCTGTCGCTGGCCAACCTCGCCGAGGCGCTGATGATGACCGGGGACCTGCCGGCCGCGATCGAGCGCTACGCCGAGGCGATCGCGATCAAGCCGAACACCAGCTTCCTCTACGGGCTCGCGGTCGCCTACGACCGCGACGAGCAGGGCGCCAAGGCCCGCGAGGTGATGCGCGCGCTCGGCGAGACCCAGTTCGAGAGCTGGGCGATCGACGTGGCGGGGGGCAACACGTTCTACGTGCCCGAGGGCGAGGTCTTCTACTACGCGGCGCTCGCGCGCGAAGCGCTCGGCGACGCCGAGGGCGCGATCCTCGACTGGCGACGCTACCTGCGCTCGGGCGCGCACCCGGCGTATCAGCCGCGCGCGCGCGCCAACCTGGCCGCGCTCGAGGCGCAGGTCGCGGCCGCCGGGGCGAAGCGGTGAACGCGCGCGCCGCGACGGTCGCGCTCGCGGTCGCCGCGGCCCTGGCCCCCGCGGCGCAAGCGGCCGCGCAGTCGACGCGCTACCCGCCGCCGCCCGAGGATCTCGACGCCGAGCGCGAGCAGGAGTCGCCGTTCTGGGAGGACGTGCTCGAGCCGGGCCTGGCCCGCTACGAGGAGCAGGTCGACCGCGCCGCGCAGCTGATCGTGCGGCGCGCGCACGAGGCGCGCACGACCGCGATCGCGCTGCTCGAGGAGGCGGCCGCGCTGCTGCCCGGGCGCGCCGACGCGTGGGCGTGGCTCGGGATCGTCCGCGAGCAGGACCGCGACTACCCCGGATGCGCCGCCGACTACGCGCGCGCGTGGGCGATCGATCCGGCGTGGGACGGCTCGGGCGATCGCGCGGCGCCGCGACCGCTCGCGCTCGGGCTCGGCACGTGCCTGGCCCGCACCGGCGACCTCGACGACGCGGCCGCCGCGCTCGAGCGGCTGATCGCGCTCGGCGAGGCGCGGACCGAGGCGTACTTCCGCCTCGGCGAGGTCTACCTGGCGCAGGAGCGCCTCGACGACGCGACCGCGGTGCTCGAGGTCGCGCTCGATGGCAGCCCCGCCGAGACGTTCTACGTCCACGCCGCGTGGGCGATGGTCGTCGCCGCCGATCGCGCGCGCGATCCGGCGCGGCTCGAGCGCGCCGCGCAGCTCGCGCTGGCCCGCGACGCGCAGCTCGGCCACGTCGGCCAGCCGCCCGGCGGCTTCGTCCCCGCGACCGAGCGCGACTACTACCTGGGCCTGGCGACGCTGCTCGCCGGCCAGCCCGAGCGCGCGCTGATCCACCTGCGCGCGTTCGCGGCCGCCCACGACGGCGCGTGGCGGGGGCGCGCGCTCGAGCGCGCCGAGGAGGCCGCCGGGTTCCGCGCCGCCGATCGCGTCGTGGTCGAACAGACCGACACGCTCGACGCCGCCGCGGTGACGCGCGCGATGACGAAGATCGAGCCGGCCGCGCGCGCGTGCCTGAAGGAGACGCCGCGCCTGCTGGTGAGCGTGCGGGCGACGCGGTACGGGCCGCCGCTGGAGCCGGCGCAGCCTGCCACGGACGGCAAGGGCGCCAGGGACGGCAAGGACGCCAGGGGCTCGAAGCGCGCGGCGAAGCCCGCCCCGAAGAAGCCCACGACGGGGCGGCGCGGCGGCCCGATCGGCGGGCGCATCCCGCCGCCCGAGGGCGTCGGAGTGTCCATGTTGCTCATCGGTTACGAGCCGGACGGCGCCGCGGCGGCCGCCGCGGTGGCGTGCATCGAGCGCGCGGCAGCGAAGGTCCAACTCCCCGCGCCGACCACGGCCGGGACGTGGGTGACCGCCACCATGCCCGTCGTCTGGCGGTGACGACGGCCGTTCACGGCCCCGGCCTCGCGGGCCCGGGGCGGAACGAATGGATGGGGGCGGGCCTTCGTCTATGCTATCAACTCCTTGTCGCCCAGCCCCGCTCGAATCCGTGGTGGATCGAGACGGACCCCGGCCGGAGCGAAGGACTGACAACAGCACGAGGGCTCTCCCGGAAGGGAACCCCGAACGAGGGCGGAATGAAGACCACGAAGGTCACCATCCACACCTTGCAGACCATGAAGCAGCACGGCGAGCGCATCGCCATGCTCACCGCGTACGACGCGACGTTCGCCCGCCTGCTCGACGAAGCCGGCGCGGACATCCTGCTCGTCGGTGACTCGCTGGGCATGGTCATCCAGGGTCACGAGACCACGCTGCCGGTCACGCTCGACGAGATGATCTACCACTGTCGCGCGGTGGCCCGCGGCGCGCGCCGCGCGCAGATCGTCGGCGACATGCCGTTCGGCAGTTACCAGGCGTCGATCGACCAGGGCCTCGCCGCGGCGGCGCGCATGATCAAGGAAGGCGGCGCGCACGCGGTCAAGCTCGAGGGCGGCGCGCAGCACGCCGAGCTCGTCCGCCGGCTGGTCGCGATGGGCATCCCGGTGATGGGCCACATCGGCCTCACGCCGCAGTCGTTCCACCAGATGGGCGGGTTCAAGGTCCAGGGCCGCGAGCCCGGCGGCCGCCAGCGCCTGCTCGACGACGCGCTCGCGCTCGCCGACGCCGGCGCCTACGCGATCGTGCTCGAGGGCATCCCGTCGGAGATCGCGCGCGAGATCACCGCGGCGGTCGGCGTCCCGACGATCGGCATCGGCGCCGGCGCCGGCTGCGACGGCCAGGTGCTCGTCTGCTACGACCTGCTCGGGATGGACGACACGTTCAAGCCCAAGTTCGTGCGGCGCTACGAGCAGCTCTCGGTGCGGATCCGCACCGCGGTGCAGAGCTACGTCGACGACGTCCGCTCGGGCGCGTTCCCGTCGGCGCAGGAGAGCTTCGCGCTCGACCCGGCCGGCGCCGCCGCCGCGCCGGACGCGAAGGTCTACTCGACCGTCGCCGGCAAGCCGTAGCGCGTCACGGCTCGCGCTGCTCGCGCGCGATCACCAGCGCCTCCTTCGCGAGCCGCAGCGCGAGCGGGCCGAGGATCAGCCCCGACGGCCCGACGAGGCTGATCCCGCCGAACATCGCGATCATGATGACCGGCGCGGGCAGCGCCAGGTGCGCCCACCGCGCCAGCCACGGGCGCACCAGGTTGTCGACCGTGCCGATCACGAGCAGGCCGAACGCGCCCATCGCGATCGCCGCGTCGGTGCGCCCGGTGAGCGCGAGGCCCGCGGCCACCGGCAGCCACACGAACGACGTGCCGATCGCCGGCACGACCGAGGCGAGCAGGGTCAACAGGCCGAGCACGAACGGCTGCGGCACGTCGATCGCGACGTAGAAGATCGTGGCGAGCGCCGCCTGGACCAGCCCCGCGCCGAACACGCCGATCACCAGGCCGTGCCCGGTCTCGAGGAACGCCGCGGCGAGCCGGCGGAACACCTCGCGCGGCACCGGCGCGTGGCGCTCGAGCCAGGCGTAGGCGTCGGGCCCGTCGGCGAGCACGACGTAGGCGCTGGCGATGAACACGACCAGGCCGATGACCGCGTGGGTCGCGGCGCTGGCGAGCAGCGCCAGCACCGTCCACGCCTGGGCGCCGTGCGCGACCAGCAGATCGAGCGGGCTCTGCGCCGCGGGGGCCGGCGTCGCGGCGGCCGGCGCGACGCCCGCGCCGGCGTCGGTGACGAGCGACTCCAGCACCGCGCGCACCTGGGCCGAGGCGGCGAGCCGCTGGCCGAGCGCGATCGCATCGACGACGAGCGAGGTCGCGAGCAGCAGCGCCGGCACGACCACGACCGACAGCAGCGCGACCGTGAGCACCGCCGCGGCGCGGCGGCGGCGCCCGGTGAGCCGGGTCAGCGGCGGGATCAGCCGCCGCCCGAGGTCGGCGATCCACACCGCGACGACGATCCACGCCCAGTACGGGACGAGGACGAGCGCGGCGGCGGCGAGCAGGCCGAAGACGAGCCACGGGGGCACGCGCACGGCGGCCGTGGACGTCGTCGGGCCTCGCGCCTCGTCTGCCATGCGTGCGCCTCCTGGCCACCGAGATTGCATCTTCGGTGCCCGCGACAGCCCGGGTTCCGGCGGTGCAGGTGCGCACGTTCTGCGCCGCGCCCGCACGGGATGCGCGGGCCAGGACCTCGGAAATCCGTGGTGCGCCTCGGCCACATCCGCGAGATCGCACGCGGGAGCGCGTGGCATGCGCGTTGCGACGGCAGCCCGCATGCATCGCGCGAGCGTGTCCGCTGGGTGGTTCGTGTGCGTCGCCGCGATCGCGGCCGTCGGCTGTGGCGGCGAGGGCGATCCAGGGCCCGACGGCGGCGGGACCGGCGCCCGGTGCGGCGGCTTCACCGCGCAGGCGTGCGCCGACGGCTTCTACTGCGACTACCCGGCCAACACCTGCGGCGTCGCCGACGAGCCCGGCACCTGCCGGATCCGCCCGCTCGGGTGCGACGACAACTACGAGCCGGTGTGCGGCTGCGACGGCGAGGTCCACGGCAACGCGTGCGACGCCTCGGCGGCGGGGGTCGACCTGAACGATCTCGGCGGGTGCACGGCGCCGCTCGACATGTTCGGCTGCGGGCACGGGTTCTGCGACGTCGGGCTGTCGTACTGCCAGATCTACGGCTCCGACGTCGCCGGTGTCCCGAGCGACCACGCCTGCGTCGGCGTGCCGTCGGGGTGCGGCGACGCGCCGGACTGCGCGTGCCTGGCCGACGAGCCGTGCGGCGAGGTGTGCGAGGCCGACGGCGCGGACGTCACGCTGATCTGCCCGGGCGGGTGAACCGCGCCGGCCGCCGCTGTACAGTCCGCGCGATGACGCTGCCGTCGCGCCTGCCGTTCGAGATCATCCGCGACCCCGCCGCGATGCGCGCCCGCGCCGAGGACCTGCGGCGCGACGGCCGCCGCGTCGCCGTGGTGCCGACGATGGGCGCGCTGCACGACGGGCACCTGACGCTGCTGCGGCGCGCCCGGGCGATGGCCGACGTCGTGATCCTGACGATCTTCGTCAACCCGACGCAGTTCGGCCCGAACGAGGACCTGTCGCGGTACCCGCGCGACGAGGCGGGCGATCTGGCCAAGGCGCGCGCGTGCGGGATCGACCTGGCGTTCTGCCCCACAGCCGAGGCGATGTACCCGGCCGGCAGCCAGACGTTCGTCGAGGTCCGCGAGCTGGCGCAGCCGCTGTGCGGCGCGTCGCGCCCCGGCCACTTCGCCGGCGTCGCGACGGTCGTGACCAAGCTATTCCACGTCACGCGCCCGCACGTCGCGCTGTTCGGCGAGAAAGACTACCAGCAGCTCGCCGTGATCCGGCGGATGACGCGCGACCTCGACTTCGGGATCGAGATCGTGGGCGTGCCCATCGTCCGGGAACCGGACGGCCTGGCGATGAGCTCGCGCAACGTCTACCTGTCGCCGGCGCAGCGGGCGCAGGCGCTCGCGCTGGTCAACGGCCTCGGCGCGGCCGAGGCGGCGCTGCGCGCCGGCGAACGCGACGCCGCCGCCCTGCTCGCCGCGGCGCGCGCGCCGATCGAGGCCGCCGCGGCCGACGGCGGCGTCCGGATCGACTACCTCGAGCTGCGCGACGCCGACGACCTGTCGCCGGTCGCGGTCGTGACGCGCCCCGCGGTGCTCGCGATGGCCGTGTTCGTCGGCACCACGCGGCTGATCGACAACCGCGTGCTGAAGCCCTGACGACGCCGGGCTCCGCCTCCGCGTCCGTCTCCGCCTCCGTCTCCGCCTCCGTCTCCGCCTCCGCGTCCGTCTCCGTCTCCGTCTCCGCCTCCGCCTCCGCCTCCGCCTCCGGCAGCGCCAAGCGCCAGCGAGGCGCGTGTCCAGGGACGTCTCCGATCCAGCTCGCCCAAGGTCCGCTCGTGTTGGGCCTCTCACCGACGTCGTCGGAGATCGCCGTCTGACGAACAGCCATGTTCCGCTCACCCTGAGCTGCGCCGAGCGCCAGCGAGGCGCTGGTCGAAGGGTGTTGACAGTCATTCATGCAACGGCGCAAGCCGTGACTGTCACCATCCTTCGACACCGGGCTCGCTTTCGCTCGCCCGGGCTCAGGATGAGCGGATCCTGAGCCCCGTCCTTCGACCGGCGGGCTCGCTATCGCTCGCCCGCCGAAGGTGGTCGACCCTCTGCGGACGAGCAGCCTGGGATTCCTGCTCCCCCACCGCTCAGGACGGCTCCTGGGCGACCGCGCTACGTCCGCAGGCCGTGCTTGCGCAGCAGCGTCAGCAAGTAGGGCCGGTCCATCCGCGCGCGGCGCGCCGCCTCGGACGCGTTACCGCCAGAGCGATCGATCAGCTGGCGCAGGAACTCGGCCTCGAACGCGTGCAGCGCGCGGGCGCGGGCGTCGCGGTAGCTCGGCTGATCGTCGTCGAGCGCGGCCGGCGGCGGCGCGACCGGCCGCGCGGCGCCCGCCGGCGCCGCGTCCCCCAGCGCCAGCTCGCCCATCACCAGCGCGGCCTCGACGACGTTGCGCAGCTCGCGGACGTTGCCGCTCCACGGGTGGGCCCGCAGCGCGTCCATCACGCCGGCGAGCGGGCCGAGCTCCGGCGCGCCGGTGAGCCGCTGCGCGAAGTGCCGCGCCAGCGGCTCGATGTCCTCGGGGCGCTCGCGCAGCGGCGGGATCACGACGCGCGCCACCGCGAGGCGGTAGTACAGGTCCGCGCGGAACCGGCCGGCGTTGACCTCGGCCCGCAGGTCGCGGTGCGTCGCCGCGAGCACGCGGACGTCCGCCGCGATCGGCTGGCCGCCGCCGACCCGCGTGAACGTCCGGCGCTCGAGCACGCCGAGCAGCGACGGCTGGACCTCGAGCGGCAGCTCGCCGATCTCGTCGAGCAGCACCGTGCCGCCGGCCGCGCGCTCGAACGCGCCGGCGCGGCGCGCGTCGGCGCCGGTGAACGCGCCCTTCTCGTGCCCGAACAGCAGCGACGAGATCAGCGTCGCCGGCATCGAGCCGCAGTCGACGACCACCAGCTCCTTGCCGCGGCGCGGGGACGCGTCGTGGATCGCCTGCGCCACGACCTCCTTGCCCGTGCCGGTCTCGCCCCAGATCAGCACCGACGAGTCGACCCGCGCCAGCCGGTGGACCAGCCGCGCGACGTCGCGGATCGCCTCGCTGTCGCCGACGAGCCCGGCGGGGCGTGGCGCCTCGGCGCCGGGCGGCGTCACCGTCGCGCCCGCGTCCTCGACCGCGAGCGTCGTCGCGCCGACGCGCAGCCGGGTGCCCGGCGGCACCACGGCGCGCTCGAGCCGCACGCCGCCGGCCCAGGTGCCGTTGCGGCTGCCGAGATCCACGACGAGCACGCCGTCGCCGGTGCGGCGCAGCTCGACGTGGTAGCGGCTGACCAGCTCGTCGCCGAGCACCAGCGCGTTGTCGGCGGCGGTGCCGACGACGACCGCGCCGCCGTCGCCCGGCTCGCAGCTCGCGCCGGCGTCCGGCCCCTCGTCGACGCGGACGCGCAGGCGTTGCACGACCCGCGCCTGTCGCGCCTGCAGCTTGGTGCGCGCCTCGTCCACGGCCGTGCGAGCATACCGGCACGCTCGTTGCTGGAACAGCGCGCATGCGCCCCACGATCATCTCGCTGCTGCCCGTCCCCCTGCTGCTCGTCGCCGCCGCGCGCGCCGAGGCGCTGACGCCCGTCGCCGCGTTCGGCGACAACCCCGGCGCGCTCGCGATGTACGAGCACGTCCCCGCCGACCTGCCGGCCGGCCGGCCGCTCGTCGTCGTGCTGCACGGCTGCACCCAGACCGCCGCGGCGATGGAGACCGCCGGGTGGAGCGCGCTCGCCGACGAGCTCGGCTTCGCCGTCGTCTACCCCGAGCAGTCCACCGCCAACAACCCCGCGCGGTGCTTCAACTGGGCGGGCGAGTACGGCGACCCGACCAACCTCGTGCGCGGCCAGGGCGAGAACCGCTCGATCCTCTCGATGATCGACCACGCGCTCGCCGCGCACGGCGGCGATCCGTCGCGCGTCTACATCACCGGCTTCTCCGCCGGCGGCGCGTTCGCCGCGGTGATGCTGGCGACGTGGCCCGACCGCCTCGCCGCCGGCGCGATCCTCGCCGGCGTGCCGTACCGGTGCGCGACGACGCTGCCCGACGCGCTGAGCTGCCAGGCGCTCGACCAGCATCCCGAGCTACAGCGCGCGCCCTCGGACTGGGCCGCGCTCGTCACCGCCGCGTCCGGCGGCCACGTCGGGCCGTGGCCGCGCGTCGCGATCTGGCACGGCACGACCGACGGCACGGTCGATCCGGTCGCCGCCGACGAGCTGGTCGAGCAGTGGACCGCGGTGCACGGGCTGACCGCGGCGCCGACGCCCGGCACGGTCGGCGAGGTCACCGTCGCGCGGTGGGGCACGACGATCGAGCGCTGGACGGTGCCGGGCATGGGCCACGCCGTGCCGCTCGGCGCCGGCGATCCGGCGGGCGGCTGCGCCGGCGTCGGCGCGTACTTCGAAGATCGCGGCGTGTGCTCGACCCGCCGGATCGCCGCGTTCTTCGGGCTGACGCCAGGCAGCGGAGACGGAGACGGAGACGGCACCGGAGACGGAGACGGAGACGGAGACGGCACCGGAGACGGAGACGGCACCGGAGACGGAGACGGAGACGGCACCGGAGGCTGCGCCGCCGCGGCGCCGACCAGCCCGCTCGTCCTGCTCGGCCTGCTCACGCTCCTGGCGCGACGGCGTCGCGCAGCGCGGCGCGGCTGAGCTTGCCGCTCGCCGTGCGCGGCAGCGCGGCGACGAACCGCCAGTGGCGCGGCACCTTGAACCGCGCCAGCCGCTGGCGCGCCCACGCCGCGAGCGCGGCGTCGCCGAGCGCGGAGGCGTCGCCGCGCGCGACCACCGCGGCGAGCCCGACCTCGCCCCACCGCGGATCGGGCACGCCGATCACCGCGACCTCCGCCACGCCCGGGTGGTCCGCGAGCACCGCCTCGACCTCGGCCGGGTACACGTTCTCGCCGCCGGAGATGAACATGTCCTTGAGCCGCCCGACGACGCGGTATCGCCCGTCGCGGTCGACCTCGACGCGATCGCCGGTGCGCAGCCAGCCGTCGGCGTCGGTCAGCGCCGCGGCGTGGCCGAGGTAGCCGGCGGCGACGTGCGGCCCGCGCAGCCACAGCTCGCCGTCCACCACGCGCGCCTCGGTGCCGGGCACCGGCCGTCCGACGTCGTCGTCGCCGAACGTGAAGCAGTTGGGGCCGGCCTCGGTCATGCCGAAGCCCTGGCGCAGCGCGATCCCCGCGGCGCGCGCCCGCGCCCGCAGCGCCGGCGTCACCGGCGCGCCGCCGACGAGCGCGACCCGCAGCGCCGGCGCGGTCGCGCGCGCCAGCCCCGCGTCGAGCAGCGCCTCGTAGATCGTCGGCACCGCGATCAGCGCGGTGATCCCGTCGCGCGCGCAGCGCGCCACCGCCGCGGCGGCGTCGAACCGCGGCAGCGTGACGACCGCGCCGCCGGCCGCGAGCACCGGCGTCGCGAGGCAGTTGAGCCCGCCGGTGTGGAACATCGGCAACAGCCCCACCACGCGGTCGGCGGCGGTGAGCTCGCACAGCGCGGCGGTGACGTGGGCGTTGAACGCGAGCTGGCGGCGGGTGAGCAGCACGCCGCGCGGGCGCCCGGTCGTGCCGCTGGTGTAGAGCACCTGCGCGACGTCCTCCTCGTGGAACGGCCGCGGCGCCGGCAGCGGCGCGACCTGCGGCAGGGGCGCGTCGAGGCGCGCGCGCGGCGGCCCCAGCGTCGCGGCGACGTCGGCGTGCGCGGCGTCGTGCAGCACGACCGCGGGCGCGGCGTCGGCGACGATCGCCGCGAGCTCCGCCGGCGCCAGCCGCCACGACAGCGGCGTGAGCGCGGCGCCGAGGCGCGCGCACGCCGCGCCCACGACGAGCTGCTCGCCGTGGGCGTGGGCGAGCACGGCGACGCGATCGCCGGCGCGCACGCCGTGGCGACGGTGCAGCGCGGCGGCCCACCACGCGGCTCGGCGCGCCAGCTCGGCGTGGGTGAGCACCCGGTCGTCGTCGATGAGCGCGATCGCGTCGGCCATGGCCGCGCGCGATGCGAACCGCGTGCCCGCCGCGCGGCGGCGCCGCGGCCGCGCGCCCGGTGGGGCGCCCCGACGATCCTGTTGGCCGCGGCCAACGCTCCCCCCGCGTGCCGCGCGCCCCGCCCGCGCGGCGCCTGGCCCGCCGGGTGCACGAGCGCCGCTCATGAGGCTCCTGCCCGCGCTCCTCGTCCTGGCATCGACATCCCTCGCGTCGACCGCGCACGCCGCGCTGACCCGCGTCGACAGCTTCGGCGCCAACCCCGGCGCGCTCGACATGTACGCATACGTCCCGGCCGACCTGCCCGACGGCGCGCCGCTGGTCGTGGTGCTCCACGGCTGCTCGCAGACCGCGACCGCGATGGAGGCTGCGGGGTGGAACGAGCTCGCCGACGAGCTGGGCTTCGCCGTCGTCTACCCGGAGCAGCGCACCGCCAACAACCCCGTGCGCTGCTTCAACTGGGCCGGCGAGTACGGCGACGTCGCCAACCTCACCCGCGGCCAGGGCGAGAACCAGTCGATCGTGGCGATGGTCGATCACATGATCGCGACCCACGGCGTCGATCCGGATCGGGTCCACGTCGCCGGGTTCTCCGCCGGCGGCGCGTTCACCGCGGTGCTGCTCGCGACCTGGCCCGACCGGTTCGAGTCGGGCGCGATCATGTCCGGCGTGCCGTTCCGCTGCGCGACCGACGTCAGCGGCGCGTACGACTGCCAGGGGATGCACCTGCACCCCGAGCGGATGAAGACGCCGGCGCAGTGGGGTGAGCTGGTCCGCGGCGCCTACCCCGGATACGCGGGGCGGCGTCCGCGCGTCCAGATCTGGCACGGCACGGCCGACTCGATCGTCGCCGACGACAACCAGCTCGAGTCGATCGAGCAGTGGACCGACGTCCACGGCGCGGACGCCACCGCCGACGCGACCGAGGCGCTCGGCACGGTGACGCGCACCGAGTACCGCGCGGGGGGCGAGGTCGTGGTCGAGGCGTTCACCGCGACCGGGATGGGCCACGCGGTGTGCACCGGCCGGATGGATCCCGACGGGGCGTGCGGGCCGCAGGCGGCCGCGTACTACGAGGACGAGGGCGTGTGCTCGACCTGGCGCGCGGCGCGATTCTTCGGCCTCGACGGCGGCGGGGCCGGGCCTGGTCCCGGCGATGACACGACGCCGCCGACGGTCGACGTGATCGCCCCGGCCGCGGGCGCGACGGTGTCGGGCACGGTCACGGTGATCGCGGTCGCGGCCGACGATGGCGTCGTCGCGGCGGTCGACGTCCTGGTCGATGGGACCCTCGTCGGCAGCGACACCGCCGCCCCGTTCCAGGTGACGTGGACGACGACGACGGTCGCTGACGGGTCGCACACGATCACCGCGATCGCGCGCGACGCCGCGGGCAACGAGGCCAGCGACGCCGACACGCAGGTGACCGTCGCCAACGGAGCCGGGGACGGAGACGGAGGCGGAGGCGGAGGCGGAGGCGGAGACGGAGGCGGAGGCGGAGACGGAGACGGAGACGGCAAGGAGCTGCCCGGGTGCGCGCTCGACGCCGGTGGCGGCGCCGCCGGCGCGCCGGTCGCGGCGGCGCTGCTGCTGCTCGTCGCCGCCGCGCTCAGAACCGGCCGGACAGCGTCGCGCCGACCGCGCCGCCCGCAGCGCCGGCGCTGACCACGACTCCGCGGCGATCCGCCGCCGCCTCGCCGCCGTCGTCGCGCAGCGCCGCGATCACGGCGACGACGCCGGTCACGGCCGCGACGCCGAGCGCGACGTTCGCCCCGAGCGCGTGGCGCCGGCCGCGGTCCTCGACCGCGACCAGCGTCGAGTAGTCGTGCGCGCCGGGCTCGGCCCGCAGCCGGTCCCACTCGTCCTGCGCGACGTCGAGCCGCCAGGCGAAGACGCCGCCGGCGACGAGCCCGGCGGCGCTCGCCGCGGCCCACGGCTGCCACCGCGCCCACCACGCCCGCGGCGGCTGCGGGTCGCCACCCGCGATCACGCCGACCTCGGCCAGCCCGGTCCAGATCGCGTTGCCGTGCGCGTCGAGCGCGTCGACCTCGACCCGCGACGCGCCCGCCGGCACGTCGATCACGTACGGCGGCCCCGCCGAGGCGCGCGCGCCGCCCGGCTCGCCGCGCGCGTCGCGCCACCGCGCGCGCCCCCCCGCCACCATCGCGAGCGGATCCCCATCGACGACGAGCGTGACCGTCCCCACGCCGCCGGTGACCGACACGCGCAGCGGGCCGTCGACCGCGAGCCGCGCCCGCGCCTGCTCGAACGGCGCGGCGATCTTGGGCGCCACGCCGTCGCGCAGCGCGCCGTCCGGCTCGAGCGCGAGCCAGCGCGCGAAGTGCGCGGCCGCCTCGTCGGCGCGCCCGAGCCCGGCGGCGAGCTCGCCGGCGAGGCGGTGGGCCCACGCGACGCGTGCCGGCGTGCCGTCGCCCGCGGCGAGCCCGCGCTCGACCGCGGCGAGCGCGCCGTCCCAGTCGAGCGCGGCCTTGCGCCGCTCGGCCTCGGCCAGCTCGTCGGCGAGGCCTCCCGCGCGCGCGGGCGCCGGCGCCGCGGCGAGCGCAGCGAGCGCGGCGAGCGCGGCGATCAGCAGGGCGCACGGCAGGCGCGGCACGACGGCGATCCTACGTCAGTCCCAGCGCAGGTTGAGCGGTGGCGCCGCCCCGCCGGCGGGCACGTCGATCGAGATGGTCTGGCTGCGCCCGTCCTTGCGCACGGCGCGCAGCCGGTGCTTGCCGGCCGGCACGCGCTCGCCCAGCAGCGGCGTGTCGCCGAGCCACTTGCCGTCGAGGTACAGGGTCGCGTACGGGGTCGAGTCGACGCTGATCGTGCCGGACTTCCGCTCGAGCTTCCGGGCGCTCCGCGACGTGCCTCTCCCCGTCTCCGTCTCCGCCTCCGCCTCCGTCTCCGTCTCCGTCCCCGCCTCCGTCTCCGTCTCCGTCCCCGCCTCCGTCTCCGTCTCCGTCTCCGTCTCCGCCTCCGCCTCCGCACTCGTGCCCGTGCCCGTGCCCGTCGTCTCCGTCCCCGTCCCCGTCCCCGTCTCCGCCTTCGCCGCCACCTCCGCCCCCGCCGCCGTCGTTCCGCTCGTCCTGAGCGGAGACCGAGCACCAGCGAGGTCGGCGTCGAAGGACGCCTCACGCGCGCCCTCGCCTCCTCCGCCCGTCATCATCACCGCCGCGATCACCGCCGCCGCGCCCATCCCTCCCGCGCCGGCAGCCCACGGCCACCACACCGGCCTCGCCGCCCGCGCCGCGCGCCCCGGCCCGCGCAGCGCCACGGTCGCCACGTCCGTTCCGCTGTCGCCCGCGCCCGCGCCCGCGCGCGCCGCCGCCACGACGCGCAGCTGCCGCGTCCGCTGCGCGCTCAGCTCCTCGGCGTGCTCGCTCGTCACGGCCGCCGCCAGCTCGCCCGCGCTCATCGCGCCGCCGAGGCTTGCGACCGCGGCCGCCACGGCCTCGCCGAGCGCGCGCGCCGTCGGCCACCGGCGCGCCGGCTCGCGCTCCAGCGCGCGCGCGATCGCGTCGGCGAGCGCCGCCGGCACCGCCGGATCGACCGCGTCGGCCCGCGGCGCCGGCTCCTCGAGGATCGCCTTCGCGGCGAGGAAGTCGCTCGGCCGCTTGAACAGCCGCTGGTGCGTCACCAGCTCGAACGCGACGATGCCGAGCGCGAACACGTCGCACCGCCGGTCGAGCGCGTCGCCCCGCACCTGCTCCGGCGCCATGTACGCGTACTTGCCCTTGATCGTCCCGACCTCGGTGCGCGCGGTCGCGCCGCGCGCCTTGGCGATGCCGAAGTCGAGCACCTTCACCACGCCGTCGGTCGTCACCAGCAGGTTCGACGGCGACACGTCGCGGTGGACGACGCCGAGCGGCGCGCCGTCGGCGCCGACCGCCTCGTGCGCGTGGTGCAGCCCCTCGGCCGCCTGCGCGATCATCGCCGCCGCCGCGCGCAGCTGGCGCGCGCGGTCCGGCTCGCGCGGCCGCGCGATCAGCTCGCCGAGCGCCACGCCCTCGAGGTACTGCATCGCCAGCCACCAGTCGGCGCCGTCGCGCCCGACCTCGTGGACCTCGCACACGTTGGGGTGACGCAGCCGCGCCGCCAGGCGCGCCTCGTCGAGGAACATCGCGACGAACTCGCGCGAGGCGACCAGCTCGGGCAGCAGGCGCTTGACCACGACGATCTTCTCGAACCCGCCGTCCCCCGCCAGCCGCGCCAGGTAGATCTCGCCCATCCCCCCGGTCGCGAGCTTGCCGAGCAGCTCGTAGCGCCCCAGCCGCGCCGGCGCGGGCGGTGCATCGCCCACCTCGGGGACCGGCGGGTCTGGCTGGTACGATGTCACGCAGGTTCGTCCTATCATGCCGGCCATCCCGCGGAGCCACGTCGCGCTCGCGCTGCTCGCGGCGCTGCCCGCATGCGGGTTCGAGGCCGACTACGCGGGCGGCACGTACGCATGCAGCGACGGCGTGTGCCCGGAGGGCCTGTCGTGCGGCCCCGACCGGGTGTGCCGCGCCCCGCTCGCCGATGACGCCGCCCCGGACGCGCCCGACGCCGCGCTCGACGCGCCCGACGCCGCGGCACCGCCCGACGCGGCGCCGGCGCTGGCGTGCGGCGATCCCGGCGACTTCGCGCGCGGCGCCCCGCGCGTGTTCACCGGCGACACCACCGGCGCGCTCGACCACGTCGCGTCCCTGTGTGGCGGCCTCGTCCACAGCTCGGTCGATCACGTCTACCGCGCCACGGCGCAGGCCGGCGACGCCCTCGACGTCGCGATCGGCGGCGATCCCGACGGCCGCGCCTACGCCGTGCTGCTGTGCGACGCCCCGCCCGCCACGCCCGCCTGCCTCGGCGACGCCACGGCGCGCCCCGGCGACCCGCTCGCGCTCACCGGCCTGCCCGCCGGGGACGTCTACGTCGTCGTCGACAGCGCCGCGGTCGCGCTGTCGGGCCCGTACACGCTCACCGTCCACCTGCGCGCCCCGTAGGCGCGCGCCAACAGGCCGCGCCCGTCGGCGTTGGCGGGCCCCGCCACGCCGGCGACGCCGCCACGCGCCTCTGCGCGCGGTACGTCGCTTGCTGTGGGTCGCGGCCACCATGACGCGCACCCTGCTCTGCACCTGCCTGCCGCTGGCGCTCGCCGCCTGCCTCGGCGGCCCCGGCCCCGGCGCGGCCGACGACGACGCGCCCGACGGCGGCGTGAACCTCAACGCCTGCCAGGCCGCGATGGCCGACGCGCCGATCGACCCGGCGGGCTACACGTTCCGCGACGCGCTGGCCACCGCCCAGCGCAACACGTGGAACGGCACCTCGATGCCGACCCCGGCCGACGCCGCCTACCCCGGCGGCAAGTACCGCACGATCGCGCCCGACGCCACCGGCGCGCGCCACCCCGGCTGCACGACCGAGGGCCTGAGCTACGCCGCCGCCTCGATCCCCGGCTACCCGTGCGCCGCGCGCGAGCTGGCGTTCCCCGCCGGCGTCGCCGAGGACCCGACCAAGCCGATCGTGATCCTCGTCCACGGCAACTCCGAGTCGCCGAGCGGGTGGTTCGCGTTCGTCCACCCCGACCCCGGCTCGCTCGACTTCCCCGCGGACACCGAGGCGCGCGATCAGCTCGCCGAGCGGCTCCCCGCGGCCGGCTTCCGCACGATCGCGGTCGACCTGCGGTTCGACCGGGTCGACGACCCGTCGAGCCCCGAGGGGCAGGACACCGGCAACACGCCCAGGAACATGGACCACGGCTGGTCGGTGCCGATCGTCGGCGAGCTCGTCCGCCGCGTCGTCGACGCCAACCCCGGCCGCCGGATCTCGCTCGTCGGGTTCTCGCTCGGCGCGTCGACGGTGCGCGACGCGCTGCGCCGGCTGTGGGTCGACTGGGTCGACGGGGCGTGGAGCGTGAACGTGCTCTCGCTCGTCGACGACGTCGTCGTCGCCTCGGGCGCCCACCACGGCGTCGTCAGCTTCGCGTCGCAGTGCGGCGCCAACTTCACGATGCGCGGCACGGTGACGTGCGAGATGGGGCAGCGCAACCAGTACACCCAGACCGCGTTCCACCGCCCGCTCAACGGCCCGCCGCTGCCGACCGACGACGGCGCGTTCGGCGGGTGGTGGGAGACGCCGTGCGCCGACGGCGACTACGCGTTCGGCCGGCGCGGCGCGTGCGGCGGCAACGCCGTCGCGTACACGACGATCACGATGGCGGACCTCGACAACGGCAGCCAGCAGGACGAGTTCGTGTCCGAGCACGCCTCGCGCCTGTACCCGACGGCGTGCGCCGACAACGTCGTCACCAGCGTCAACGACTTCGACACCAGCGGCTACTTCTACAACGGCTTCTTCCGCAACCACTACGGCAGCGTCCGCAGCGACGCGGGCCTGGCGCGCGTGCTCGCCGCGGTGGAGGACTGAGATGCGCCGCGCGGCCCACCTCGTGCTCCTCGCGCTGTGCGCCGCGCCGGCCACGGCGCGCGCCGACGTCGAGCGCACGATCGAGCCGACCGGCGCGATCGCCGGCGGCATGCGGTTCGAGAGCCTGCACCAGCGCCCCGGCGAGACCGCCGAGGAGCGTCACCCCACGGTCGCGGTGTCGCGGCTCGGCGTGCGCGGCACCGTCGGAGATCACGTCAGCTTCGCGTCGGAGCTCGAGGCCTCGCTCGGCGGCGGCCTCGGCTACGGCGCCAGCGTGTGGGAGGGCCAGGCCGCGCTCGCCGTGCGCAGCCAGTACCTGCGCTACACCCGCGGGCCCGTCTCGCTCGCCGCCGGCCGGATCGTCGACGAGACGACGTTCGACTTCACCTCCGCCCACGTCGCCGACCTGCTGCTGACCGACGTCTACACCCGCGACCCGCTGCTGTTCTCCGGCGCCGACCGCGGCACCGGGCTGTTCGGCACCGTCCGGCTGTCGGACCACGTGTCGGCCGGGCTGTCGTTCCACTCGACCAACCCGACCGGGATCACCGGCACCTTGATCATCGGCGGCGAGCTCCACCCGTTCGACCGGCCGTTCTACCTCGCGGCGGCGCAGGTCGGCCGCAGCCAGACCTCGCTGCCCGACCAGAACCTGCACATCTACTTCGCGACGCCGTCGGTGAGCTGGCGCGACGACCACCTCGAGGCCAAGGCCGCGGTGCAGCTCTACACGCTCGACACCCAGATGGCGATCCCCGACGACGACGCGATCCGCGGCTACAACCTGCGCGCGAGCCTCCAGGGCCGGCTGGTCGACGGGCGCGTGCGCCCGTTCGTCAACGCCTCGCGCAACGAGAACGAGATGCTCGACACGCTCGACGCCACCACGCGCGTCACCGAGACCTACCGCTCGTACGTCGTGTCGGGCGGCGTCGACTACGACTACCGCGCGCGCGACGGCGTCGGGCTGCAGTACGCGGTCGTCGACATGAAGGAGCTCGACCAGCACGTGCGCGAGCACTACCTCAACCTCGCGACGACGTACTGGGTCGAGGACACGCTGTCGATCGGCGTGCGCGCCGCGGTGTTCGCGCGCCAGGTCGCCGGCGACGAGATGACGACCGGGCACCGCTCGCTGTTCGTCACCGGGAGGCTGGTGCTGTGAGGCGCGCGGCGTGGGCGCTCGCCGCGGCGGTGGCCGGCGCGGGCTGCGCGCTCGCCGACGCGCCCGGCGGCCCGGCGGGC